>NZ_JANQCT010000002.1:0-114942 GCF_024723495.1 Campylobacter sp. RM19073
CCCCCCCCCATTAATCTAAGCTTAAATTTTTATAATAAATAAAAAATAATTTAAAAAATAAAAAATCAATAATAAAATTTCAAATACTTCAACTTATAAATTTGCTATTTTTATCTTTTTTTGGCTAAAATAAAATCTCAATTTATCCAAAAAGGGCGATGATGATTCATATAGGTTTGCACGGAGCAAGTGGCAAAATGGGAAGCGAGATAATCGCAAATTTAAAAGGGCTTAATAACGCTAAATTATCAGTAGCATACACTATAGAGCCTATGAGCGTAGATGATGGCGTGATAGTTACTGATAAATATAATGTTTTATTTGATAATAGCGATGTGGTTATTGATTTTAGTATAGCAAGTGCTTCTATAAATTTGATAAATTACGCTAGGACAAATCCAAAGCCACTAGTGATTGGCACTACTGGATTGGGCGATGAGGGTATGGAGCTAATCAAACTTGCAAGCTCCACAATGCCAATACTTCAAGCTACAAATATGAGCCTAGGTATAGCGGTGCTAAATCGCCTAACACAGATGGCTAGTAGGGTGCTAAGCGAATTTGATATAGAGATTGTCGAGATGCACCATCGCAATAAAATAGACGCACCAAGTGGCACTGCCTTGACCCTTGGGGAGCATGCAGCAAAGGGTAGAAATCTAAATTTATCTAATGTAAGAGTAAGCGGTCGTGATGGGATAGTTGGAGCTAGAAGTAAAGATGAGATAGCCATAATGGCACTTCGTGGCGGCGATATTGTGGGTAGGCATAGGGTTGGATTTTATAACGATGGGGAGTATATCGAGCTAAATCACACTGCTACTAGTAGAGCTACATTTGCTAAAGGTGCGATAAAAGCTGGAATTTGGCTAGCGGATAAAGAGCCAAAACTATACACAATCTATGATGCTTTAGGGATATAAAATGTGTGCGATAGTAGGAGTGGTAAATTCAAAAGATGCTGCTAAAACCGCTTATTATGGGCTATTTTCTATGCAGCATAGAGGGCAAGAGGCAAGTGGGATTAGCTCAAGTTATAATCACCAAATCAAAACTATTAAAAATAGAGGTTTGGTAACTGAAGTTTTTAGTAGCGATAGCTTTGAGATATTACAAGGGCAGATGGCTATAGGGCATAATAGATATTCAACCGCTGGTAGCGATAGCGTGCTAGATGCTCAGCCAGTCAGTGCGAAATACTCTTTGGGCGAGATTAGTATAGTTCATAATGGAAATTTGATTAATAAATATGAAGTTAGGGAGCGTTTGATTGAAGATGGTGCGATATTTCAATCAAATATGGATACAGAAAATATCTTACATTTAATCGCTAAGAGTAAAAAAGAGAATTTACAAGATCGCATTATAGAGGCTTTGAGGCAGATTGTCGGGGCGTATTGCTTACTGATTTTGAGCCGTTCTAAAATGTTTGTAGTGCGTGATCCATATGGGATAAGACCCCTTAGCATCGGTAGATTAAAAGATGGTGGATATATAGTAGCTAGTGAGAGCTGTGCCTTTGATCTAGTGGGTGCTACATTTGTGCGTGATGTGGCTCCTGGGGAGATGATTATCTTTGAAGAGGGTAAGAGTGCGTTTAAGAGTATTGAGCTATTTGAGCCAAAAGATCCTAGAATTTGCGCATTTGAATATATATATTTTGCTCGTCCTGATAGCATAATAGATGGCAAAAATGTCTATGAGATTAGGAAAAAACTAGGTGAAATTTTAGCCGATAAATCAACCTGTAAGTCTGATTTTGTCATTCCGGTGCCTGATTCTGGTGTGCCAGCGGCCTTAGGATATGCAGCTAGGAGTAAAATTCCATTTGAGATGGCAATAGTTAGAAATCACTATGTGGGTAGGACTTTTATAGAGCCAACTCAAGAGATGAGAAATCTTAAGGTTAAATTAAAATTAAACCCTATGAGTAGCGTTTTAAAAGGTAAAAGCATTGTGGTTATAGATGATAGCATTGTGCGTGGGACAACTAGCAAGAAGATTGTAGAGCTTTTACGCAATGCTGGAGCTAGAGAAATTCATATGAAAATCGCCGCTCCAGAGATCAAGCACCCTTGTAGATATGGCATTGATACTCCAAGCTATGAAGAGCTCATTAGCGCTAGAATGGACGCTATGGATGTTTGTAAATTTATTGGTGCTGATAGTTTGGAGTTTTTAAGCATTGATGAGCTAACTAGCGGTCTAGGAAATGAGCGTAAATATTCGCTTGTAAGCTTTGATGGGGATTATTTTGTAAGTTAGCTTTAAAGTAAATTTGGCTATCTCTAGCCAAATTTGTAATTAATGCTTTGATAGATAGTTAGTATCATACAAGTTATTTACGAAGTCATCATTATTCATCATACCTATATGAAAATCTTTAGTTGTTTTAATACCTTGGATAATTAACTCATCTAAAGCAACCTTCATCTTAGCAATAGCTTTATCTCTATTAGCATCATAAACTATTAGCTTACCTATCATACTATCATAATATGGTGGGACGCTATACCCTTCATAAATATGGCTATCCATTCTGACATTTCTACCGCCAGGGGCTACATATTTTGTGATTTTACCAGGATTTGGAGTAAAACTCTTTGGATCTTCAGCAGTTATCCTACACTCTATAGCATGACCGCTTAGTTTAATATCCTTTTGGTCTAAGAGCTTCTCGCCTTGGGCTATGCGGATCATCCACTCTATAAGGTCTAGCCCACTACACATCTCGCTTACGCAATGCTCGACTTGAAGTCTTGTATTCATCTCAATAAAATAGAATTTATTATCCTTTTGATCATATAAAAATTCAAATGTCCCAGCACCAGCATATCCGATAGCCTTAGCCGCTTTTACTGCTGTTTGGTGTAATTCATCTCTAGTTTTTTCATCTAAAATTATAGCTGGGCTCTCTTCTATTAATTTTTGGTGGCGGCGTTGCATTGAGCAATCCCTTTCGCCTACATGGACTACATTACCATACTCATCGCCTAGGACTTGAACCTCTATATGGCGAGGATTTGAGATATATTTTTCCATATACATTGTGCCATCACCAAAAGCACTCATAGCCTCACTTTCAGCTGACCAAAAGTTTTTTTCTAAATCCTCTTCTTTTTCTACCACTCTCATACCGCGACCGCCACCACCTGCGGCTGCTTTTATGATAACTGGATAGCCGATTTGAGCGGCTAATTTCTTAGCTGTTTCTATATCTTTTATCGCACCATCACTACCTGGAACAACTGGAATTCCAGCTCTCATCATAACTTGCTTAGCTTTGCTCTTATCACTCATTAAAGCCATAGCTTCCACGCTTGGGCCGATAAATTTGATATTGTGCTTATCACAAATTTCTACGAAATTTTGATTTTCGCTTAAAAATCCATACCCTGGAAATATCGCATCAGCCTCGCTAATCTCACACGCTGTGATAATAGCTGGAATGTGTAAATAGCTCTCGCTACTTCTAGCCCCACCTATACAGATACTAGCATCAGCGTATTTGACATAAAGGGCGTCCTTATCAGCTGTAGAATGCACCACAACTGCCTCTTTACCCATCTCTTGTATAGTTCGAAGTGCTCTAAGAGCTATCTCTCCACGATTTGCTATTAAGATTCGCTTAATCTCTCTCATAGTTTCTCAACCTCAAATAGCGCCATGCCAAATTCCACTGGCTGACCATCTGCGATTAAAGCCTTTATAATCCTGCAATCAAACTCCGCTTCAATCTCATTCATAATTTTCATAGCTTCTATAATGCCGATAATATCGCCTTTTCTAACTGTTTGACCTACTTTTACAAAACTTGGCGCACCTGGGCTTGGAGCTATATAAAATGTGCCTACCATCGGTGCATTTAGGGTATCTGTGGCTGATGTGGTTACTGTTTTTTCATTTACTACCACATTAATTGGTGCTGGTGCTGGGATTGGAGGACAAACTGGAGCTGGAGCTACTTGTTCGCAAGGTTCATATTTTTCTAATTCAATTGCAAAATCGCCATTTTTAATTTTGATTTTATTAATGCTTGTCTCATCAAAAAAGCTCATAAGCTCTTTAATTTCGTCTTTTGTCATAAATTCTCCTTAAATTGAGTAAAATCTCATAATTTTACCTAAAATATATAAATAATAAGCTAAACTTTAGTTTAAAGTAGAAATTGATATAATGTAGTGATTTAAATTTCAAAGGAAAATTATGGGTTTAAAAAGCGATAAATGGATACGCCAAATGAGTTTAGATCACAAGATGATAACGCCATTTTGTGAAGAGAATATAGGTCGTGGAGTCGTAAGCTACGGGCTTTCAAGCTATGGGTATGATATTAGAGTTGGTAATGAGTTTAAAATTTTTACAAATGTGGGTGGGACTGTGGTAGATCCAAAAAATTTTGATGAGAAAAATGTGGTGGATTTCGTAGGAGATATCTGCATTGTGCCTCCAAATTCATTTGCGTTAGCTAGGACTGTGGAGTATTTTATAATGCCTAGGGATACTCTAGCTATATGCCTTGGCAAAAGCACATATGCAAGGTGCGGAATAATAGTGAATGTAACCCCATTTGAGCCTGGATTTGAAGGTTATATCACGATAGAAATTTCAAATACAACCCCACTTCCAGCTAAAATTTACGCCAATGAAGGGATAGCTCAAGTGCTATTTTTACAAGGAGATGAGATTTGTGAGGTAAGCTACGCTGATAAAAATGGCAAATATCAATCCCAAACAGGAATAACCCTACCAAGAATATTACAATAAGGGCTTAAAATGATGGTTTATAGCAGACAAAAGATAGATGATGATGATATACAAGCTGTGGTAGAAGCACTAAAGAGCGATATGCTTACTTGCGGTAATAGAGTGAGTGAATTTGAAAGTGCTTTGTGTGAGCTTACTGGGGCGAAATTTGCTGTGGCGATGAACTCAGCTACTTCAGCGCTCCATGCTGGTTATATCGCACTTGGTGTGAATAAAAATGATGAAGTAATCACCACGCCAATTACCTTTGCGGCTACGGCAAATGCGGCTATAATGTGCGGAGCAAATGTCAAATTCGCTGACATTTTACCAAATGGAAATATAGACCCAAAATCTATAAAACCTTTGATAAATGATAAAACAAAGGTTATTACCGCGGTTGATTTTGGTGGTTATCCAGCGGATATAGATGAGATTAAAAATTTGACTAAAAATAGCCAAATCAAAATCATCGATGATGCTAGTCATGCCTTAGGAAGTAGCCGTGATGGGAAGATGGTAGGGAATCTAGCCGATGTGAGTATATTTAGCTTTCATGCGATTAAGCCTATTACTACATTTGAAGGTGGGGCGCTGCTAACTAATGATGAAAATATCGCCACATCAACTAAACTCACACGCTCACATGGCATTATCAAAAAACAGGCTTGGAATATGGATATGATAAAGCTAGGATACAACTACCGCTTAAGCGATGTAGCGTGTGCTTTGGGGCTTAGTCAGATTAAAAAACTTGATAAATTTATAAATAGGAGATATGAAATTGCTAAGATATATGATGATGCTTTTAAAGGCTCAAAATATCTAAAAACTATAGAGATACCAAGTAATATAAGAAGTGCTAGACATCTATATCCAGTGCTTTTAAACTCAAATTTATGGTGCGTAAAAGAGGATATTTATAATGAGCTTCACGCTAGGGGAATTGGCGTGCAAGTCCATTATAAGCCAACTTATCAATTTAGCTTTTATAAGAATTTATATGGAGAGATTAGGCTTAATGGGGCTGAAGATTTCTATAGGGCTGAGCTTAGCTTGCCATGCCACCAGATGATGAGCGATGAAGACGCTAGATTTGTCGTATCAAATTTAAATGAAATAATGGAAAAATATAGGTCTAGATGTGCGATTTAACTAAATTTAGGATTAAACTAATCCTAAATTTAAACCGCCCTACTCTCTAGCGTCTGCTAAAACTAAGCCAAAAAGCACATTTATCCCAGCTTTTACTAATACCTTTTTAGCCTCTAGCATACTAGAGCCAGTAGTTATAATATCATCTACTAAGATTACGGGATACTTAATCTGCTTTAAAAGCTGAAATTTGCGTGGATTTTTACGGCGAAACTCTAGAGATTTTCCAGCATATTTGACTTCATTTGTAGCTCGTAAAGCTCTATAAATAGGGGATAATTCTGAATTTGATAGGGCTTTGGCTAAAATCGCAGTGTGAGAGTAGCCACTTTTTATATTATCATCAAGCGCTACTACTGCCACCTTACTCCCAAAGCTAAACTCACTAGCAAATTTAGCTAAACTAAGACTAGCCAAATGCGAAATAACAAAAGAGCCATGCAAATGGTGCTTAGTAGCTAGCAACTCCTTAATATCGCTATATTTATAAAAATAATATACCTTAAATCCATCTACTAATCTACAGCCTTGCTCATACTCGCTAAGTATATTTTGGCAATCTTTACATATCATTTTAAACGATATTTTAGCACATTTAAGGCATCGCATCAACTAGATAAAATAGCCTTGATACTAGCTTCTACCATATCTCTTAACATATCATTAATAAATGGCTCAAATGCCGATGGAATAGGAAGTGGAGTATATCGGCTTTGGGGTTGAGAGATTGTCTTAGTGATAACCTTATCGCCATTTTTAATCTTGATTATCACCTTACTTTGACCTTTTAAATTCTCCCCACTATAGCCACTTAGATTAGCACTAAATTGCACTATCTCTATATCCACGACAATCTCATCGCCATCGCCATTTTTTCCTAATGCTTGATTTAACGCTTTAGCAAAGCTATCTTCTAAGCTTTGAGAGAGTATCACACTATGCTCTACGCTCCCTTTAGAATCTGTAATGGTGGCTACTATACTTTTATTTGGTCTTGTGTCAGTTATGCTATTTATAAGCACTTTTTTATGTATATTCTCACTAGTAACACTATAATCTTTAAGTGTTAAAACCGAGCTAGAACTAGTACAACTTGCTAAAATCAAGATAAAAATAGCAAAAATAACCACTCTCATATCTTAACCTTTAGAAATTTGATACCTCTTGGGCTACTTTATTAGCCGATTGTTTGATAAGCAAATTCATAAACATATCAAAATCGGATGATTGACTAGCATTTAGGTCGCTCACACTCTGAGTTGTAGTGATTAATATCGTTCTTTTTTTATTTATATTTTTGATATTTAGCGTTCCTGATAGCTTGGAATTTAAATAGTTCGCCCCTGGGCTATATGCGCTTCTTATATCGGTAAAATCAAAATCCACTCTATAAGTATAAGGCGATTTGCTGCTATTTTCTACATAAATTCCACGAGATTTTAACTCAGTTGTTAACGCCGCGTAAAAAACTGAGGCGAAATTTTTATCAAATTTAACATTTTTGCCATTTATTTTAACAGATTTTTGCGAATCTGCTAAATCAACCACTTTGTGGATATAGACCTTTTTTAACGCTGCTGATGTATCGATAGTGCGGCTATTTTCACAACAATTAAGCGCTATATCGCTTCTATATAATCTACCATCTATAGTAGTCTCATAGCCCTTTTGTGAGCATGGTTCGCACTTGGTATTTATGCGAAATATCGTATCATAAGACTTCGCACTCTCTGTCCTAGCCGTGCTACTATTCATAGCACAACCACCAAAAATCATCGCCAAAACCAAAATCAAAATTTTTCTCATTTGCTCTCCCTTATAGATTTTATACTTTTAGCCCCTAAGCCGTAATTTTCCATATCTATCTCATCAATGATTACTACGGTGTTAGCTTTGTTTCTACCTAGAATTTGACTTACTAAATCCGTTACGCCCTCTATTAGCTTCGCTTTTTGCTCGGTTGTGGGTTCGCCATTTTCTTTAGTAACCCTAATATTAATATATGGCATTGCTCTCCTTAATCAAAATACTTAGCAAATTCCGTGCCATTTAAATTTAATCTATCTTAAGCACGCTTAAAAATGCCTCACTAGGCAAAGTAACCTTGCCAATAGCCTTCATACGCTTTTTACCCTCTTTTTGCTTTTCAAGGAGCTTTCTTTTGCGAGTTATATCGCCACCATAGCACTTTGCGGTTACATTTTTACCCATTGATTTGACTGTCTCTCTAGCAATTATCTTGCTACCTATACTTGCTTGGATAGCCACCTCAAAAAGCTGTCTTGGGACTATCTCCTTCATTGCTTTTACAAAGTCTCTACCCTTGCTCATCGCCTTTTCTTCAGGAACTATGATGGAGAGAGCATCGACTGTCTCGCCAGCTACTTTTATATCTAGTTTAACTAAATTTCCAACCCTATACTCGCCTAGCTCATAATCAAAACTAGCATAGCCTTTTGTAGCACTCTTTAGCTTATCATAAAAGTCCATAACTATCTCATTCATCGGTATATCATACTCTAAAAGAACTCTTGAAGTGGTGATATAATCCATCTTAGTTTGGATAGCACGGCGTGAATTTAAAAGAGTGATGATATTGCCTAAAAACTCACTTGGAGTGATAATAGTAGCCTTGACATATGGCTCTTTTATATGCTCTATTTTATTAGTTGGCGGCAGTTCGCTTGGATTTTGGATATTTAGCGTAGTCCCATCAGTGCATACTACTTGATAGGTTACAGTCGGAGCTGTGGCTATGAGATCAAGATTAAACTCACGCTCTAATCTCTCCTTTACCACCTCCATATGAAGTAAGCCCAAAAATCCAACTCTAAAGCCAAAGCCAAGAGCTGCTGAAGTCTCTGGCTCATAACTTATAGAGCTATCATTTAATTTAAGCTTATCTAAAGCATCCCTTAAATCTTCAAATTTATCTGTATCTATAGGATATAATCCAGCAAATACAAACGGCTTAGCCTTCTCAAATCCACCTATTGGCTCTGTGGCTCTATTTTTAGCTAGTGTGATGGTATCGCCCACACTCACACTTGCTACATCTTTTAGACCTAAAACCACTACCCCTACTTCTCCAGCTTTTAGCTCATCTGTTTTAATAGGTAAAACTGGATTTGGATACATCAGATCTAAAACAATATGCTTTTTATCTGTTCCCATCACATAGACTTCATCGCCCTTTTTAACGCTTCCATCATAGACCCTTACAAGAGCCAAAGCACCTAAATAATTATCAAACCAACTATCGTAAATTAACGCTTTTAATGGCAAATTCAAATCCGCCTTTGGTGGTGGAATTTTGCGAATTATAGTTTCTATTAGCTCTTTTATCCCAACTCCGCTTTTTGCACTCACCTCTAAAGCATTAGAGCAATCAAGCCCAATTATATGCTCTATCTCATTTTTTACTCGTTCAGGATCAGCTGCTGGGAGGTCTATTTTATTTATAACTGGAATAATTTCAAGATTATTTTCTAAAGCTATATAAACATTTGCTATAGTTTGAGCCTCAACGCCTTGAGAAGCATCAACTACAAGAAGTGCCCCTTCACAACTTGCTAAGCTTCTACTAACTTCATAGCTAAAATCCACATGCCCTGGAGTATCAATTAAATTTAAAATATAATGCTCGCCATCAAGGGTATAGCTAAGCCTTACAGATTGTGCTTTTATGGTAATTCCACGCTCTTTTTCTATATCCATTGTATCCATTACTTGAGAGCTCATAGATCTCTCATCTACAGCACCACACTGGCTAATAATGCGATCAGCTAGAGTGCTTTTACCATGATCTATATGGGCTATAATGCTAAAATTTCTTATATTTTTCATAATATTCCTAACTATTTGATATAATTTCTGGCTCCCCAAATAGCCGTTTTAACTCTTTTAAATTTATCTCTTCTTGGCTTAATGATGATTTTAAACTCAACACACCACTTGGCTCATTAATGGCTTTTGGCTCACTATTTTGCGTTTTTGGCTTGTTAATTTGCTGGGTTATTGGTGGCATTGGGGCACGACTTAAAGCGCCAATCTCTTTTGGGACAACTTTTTGCACATTGAGCTTTATAGAGTCTCCATAAGACGCCTTAACAGCTGGTAAAATCACATCATTATAGTGCTTTCTAGCAAGATCCAGCTGCTCATTACTCATAGCAAATTCAAGCGTCAAAACGCCATTTTCTAAACCTTTTAAACTAACGCACTCATCAAATAAAATACCCAAATCATAGCTTTTATCATATAAAAAATCTACAAAATTTTGATAATCACTCTTTGGCTGGATTGGAGTAGATCTATTTTGTGGCTCTAAATTTGGAGTTATGGGCTTATTTTTTAGCTCCGTTATAGCATCATCTATACTTCTTAGATTAAATGCTTCAACCATCATAAATAAGGTGATAAATAGCACAAATTCAGGATCTGCTAGATTGCTTAGCATTGATTTTGCTTCGCTTAAAATTCTAAAAAATCTCTCAAATATAAGCAAAGAGTATTGGCTATTTTGATGGATAAATTTATATTTTAAATTCTCTATTAACTCATCAATTATCGAGCTAGAATCATAATTTTGTAACTCATTTAAAAGCTTTAAAAGCTCATTTTTATCCCTTGAATTTACCACAGCAAATATCTCATCAATCTTATCTGGATCAAGTAGCCCTAGCATATCTACAATGACCTTGTGTGTAAGCTTTTCGTGTGAATAAATAATCGCTTGATCAAGCAAGGTAAGAGTATCTCTAAGGCTCCCACCGCCACTTCTAGCTAATACTTCTAAGGCTCTTTCTTCAAATTCAATTCCCTCTTTATTTAGTATAAATTCTAAATGCTTAACCACACTAGCTTTAGCTATAGAGTGAAATCTAAAGTGCTGAGTGCGTGATAAAACAGTAGCTGGAAGTTTGAGCGGATCAGTAGTCGCTAGGATAAATTTAACATAATCAGGTGGCTCTTCAAGCGTCTTTAAAAGTGCATTAAAAGCCTCTTTGGTTAGCATATGCACCTCATCGATGATAAATATCTTAAATCTAGCACTACTTGGAGAGTATTTAGTCTGCTCGATTAACTCCCTAATATCATCGATTTTACGATGGCTTGCTGCATCCATCTCTATAATATCCATATGGCGATTCTCATTAGCCATAATACAATTTGGACAAACTTCACACGGATGAGCACTTATACCATTTTGACATATTAAAGCCTTAGCAAATATCCTAGCACTACTGGTTTTACCACTTCCCCTAAGCCCAGAAAATAGATACGCATGTCCTAATCTATTGGTCTCTAGAGCGTGGGTTAATGTATTTGCCACCACATCTTGACCGATTAACTCATCAAAGCTCTTTGGGCGATATTTAAGTGCTAAAGCTTTCAAATTCACTCCTTATTCGTTCATTATACCCAAAAGCTCTTTATTGTTTTTGGTTTTTAGCATTTTAGAGTATAGGAATTTAAGAGCCTCTATATCATCCATCGTAGCTATAATATTTCTTATAGCCCAGATTTTGCCTAAATCATCGCTACCTTGTAGTAGTTCATCTTTTCTAGTGCCTGATTTGAGTATATTTACAGCTGGGTAAATTCTGCGATCTGAAATGGTGCGATCTAGTATAATCTCACTATTACCAGTGCCTTTAAACTCTTCAAATATCACATCATCCATTCTAGAGCCCGTATCTATCAATGCGGTTGCTACTATGGTTAGACTTCCGCCATTTTCTATATTTCTAGCTGCACCAAAAAATCTCTTTGGTTTATGCAATGCATTTGCATCCACGCCACCGCTTAAAACCTTACCGCTACTTGGGGTTACTGTGTTATACGCCCTAGCAAGGCGAGTAATGCTATCAAGCAATATCACTACATCTTTTCCCATCTCTACTAGTCTTTTAGCCTTTTCTATCACCAATTCAGCCACCCTTACATGATTTGACGCTGGCAAGTCAAATGTAGAGCTAAATACCTCACCACGCACACTGCGTTGCATATCTGTAACCTCTTCTGGCCTCTCATCTATTAAAAGCACTATTAACTCAACTTCTGGGTGATTTCTTGTAATTCCGTGAGCTAGCTCTTTCATAAGCTCAGTTTTACCTGTTCTAGGTGGGGCAACTATAAGCCCCCTTTGCCCCTTGCCTATCGGGGTGAAAAGATCAAGCACACGACCTGTAAGCTTCATTGGATCATATTCTAATTGAATTTTTTGATTTGGAAATAGCGGAGTTAGATTATCAAATAATGGGCGCTCTTTGGCTTCGGCTATGGATTTATAATTTATCGCTTCTATCTTTAAAAGAGCGTAATATTTCTCTTGTTCTCTTGGCTCTCTTACTTGTCCGGTTATGATATCACCGACTCTTAGGGCGAATTTTTTAATCTGGCTTAGGCTAACATATGTATCATTAGCAGAATCACTCAAATTCGCATCAGTAGAGCGTAAAAAGCCATATCCGCCCTCAACTATCTCTAAAATTCCAGTAAATAAGATAAATCCGCCTTGCTTGGTTTGGGCTTTTAAAATTTCAAATACTAGCTCTTGGCGACGAAATTCTCTAGGATTTTGCACACCTACTTCTTCAGCGATTGCTACTAAGCTATCTAAATCTTGAAGTCTAAGCTCTTCTATCTTATAGCCATCAACTGGCGTGTGTGTGCGTGTGTGTTGTTTTTTGGTTTGTTGGGTGGTTTCCTTGCTTTCCATTAGTCCTCTTTAGTCCTCTTAATATGTGAATAAATAGCGGTTACAACGAATAAAATTGTAGTTTAAAGTCTTAATTTTATACAAATTTTATTAAATTGTCAAGGCAAAATTTAAAAATAAAATTTATATATTTTTAATATAATTATTTTTATATTTTATATATCTTTAAATAAAAAAATTTTTTAATTATATTCATAATTAAGCCAAATAAAGATAAAATGCCACGCAAAAAGGAGAGAAAATGGCATACTCCAAAAAGGATCTAATCTCTACAAAAGATCTTAATAGCAATGATATATTTCAAATTTTAAATTTAGCCAAACATTATAAAAATCTAAATCTACAAAATGAGAAAAAATCCCCACTTTTAAAGGGCGTTACGGTTGTAAATTCATTCTTTGAAAACTCCACTAGAACTCGCACAAGCTTTGAAATCGCAGCCAAAAGGCTCTCAAGTGATGCTATTAATTTTACCGCTAGTAGCTCAAGCACCAATAAAGGAGAGACGCTAATTGATACAATCAAAAATATAGAATCTATGAAAACTGATATATTCATTATGCGTCATAGTAGCTCAGGTGCTGCTAAATTCGTAGCATCTCACACCCCAAGTTGCGTGATAAATGCCGGCGATGGATGTAATGAGCACCCTACTCAAGCTTTGCTTGATCTATTTACGATATATGAGAAATTTGGCTCATTTGATAACCTAGTTGTATCTATAATCGGCGATATAGCTCACTCTAGAGTAGCTAGGTCAAATATCTATGCTATGCAAACTTTAGGTATAAAAATTAAACTATTTGGCCCACCTCAAATGATGCAATATGCTAGCGTCTTTGGCTGTGAAATTTGTAAAGATATGGATGAGGCGGTGCGAGGTAGCGATGCGATTATAATGCTTAGAATTCAGCTTGAAAGAAGCGATGATGAGACGCCATTTCCTAGCATTAGAGAGTATAGTAGATATTTTGGATTAAGTAAAAATAGAATGAAACAAGCCAAAGATAACGCCATTATACTCCATCCAGGCCCTATAAATAGAGGCGTGGAGCTAAATAGCGATGTAGCTGATGATACTAGAATTTCTAATATCTTATCCCAAGTAGAAAATGGCGTGGCGATTAGAATGGCAATATTAGATATAGTATATAAAAATCTCAAAGGATTATAATGAGAACTTTGATTAAAAATGGAATGATAATCAACGCCAATGATAGTAAAAAGGCAAATGTATTAATAGAAAATGACAAGATAGTTGATATTACTCTAGATGAGCCAAAGGCTGATAATATCATTGATGCTAATGGCAAACTCATAATGCCTGGACTTATTGATATTCATGTGCATTTTAGAGATCCTGGATTTGAGTATAAAGATGATATTATAAGTGGTTCTGAAACTGCTGTAGCTGGGGGTATAACTGCTTGTTGCCCTATGGCAAATACAAATCCCGTAAATGATAACGCCACAATCACAAGAGATATGATAAAAAAGGCTAAAAAACGAGGCCTAATAGATTTAATGCCAATAGGAGCCATAACAAAGGGTATGAAAGGTGGCGGTATCACTGAGATGGGCGAGATGAGCGAGGCTGGATGCGTGGCATTTAGCGATGATGGGTTGCCAGTAAGCTCTAGTGATGTTATGCGAGCTGCGCTTGAGTATTCAGCATTTCATGGCTCATTTATTATAAACCACTCTCAAGATTGCTCACTATGTAGAAATGGACATATGAATGAGGGGTTAATGTCTATGAAACTAGGCATAAAAGGTATGCCAAGAGAGCAAGAGGAGATTATGATAAGCCGCGATATGCTCCTAGCTAAGCTAACTGGCGGACATATTCACATAGCTCATGTAAGTAGCGGATGGAGCTTAAAGCTCATCGAAACTGCCAAAAAAGAGGGTATAAATATAACTTGTGAAGTCTGTCCGCACCACTTTACATTTGATGATAGCTACCTTGAAGGCTATGATACAAACTACAAAATGTCTCCACCACTTCGCACTAAAGATGATGTCAAGGCGATGAGAGAGGGGCTAAGAAATGGTATAATAGATATAATCTGCACAGATCACGCCCCACACCATTTAGATGAGAAAGAGAGGGAATTTGATAAGGCTCCATTTGGAATTTTAGGTCTTCAAACCTTAATCCCGCTTACTTTAAATTTAGTTAGAGATGGAGTGATAAGCTTAAATAAGATGGTAGAGCTTACAAGCCTAAATCCAGCTAAGCTATTAAAACTTAATGATAGGGGCAAAATCGAGATAGGATATTTGGCTGATATTGCTATAGTTGATCCTGAATTTGAGTATATTTATGATGAAAATTTAAATAAATCCAAATCCAAAAATTCGCCACTCCTAGGCAAAAAACTAAAAGGAGCCGCTATAAAAACTATAAAATCAGGAAAATTAGTATATGATTTTCCAAATGTGGTGGTGTGAATGAGAAGTGCATTTACTATGATTGAGCTGGTTTTTGTGATTGTGGTGCTAGGGATTTTAGCTAGTATTGCTGTGCCTAAATTTATAGCTACTAAAGATGACGCAAGTGCTATGGTCTCTGCTACTTTGCTAAAAGATACCATTGTTCAACTAACAGCATACTATACGATAAATGGCAAACTTCCATCTGGTGAGCTAAAATCTCAAAGCAATTTAGATAAACTAGCCCCAACTTACAAAAAATCATATGATAAAAATGAAGCTTGGATAAGGTGCCTAAATATCACGCTTGCAAGCGATACTATTAGTGTTGATGATGCTAGTAATTCAAGCGAGCCATTATGCAAAACTTTAGTTAAAATCCCAGCTGTTAAGGATTGGATTGATAATAATATCACGCTAAGCGGTGGTGGAATATTTGATTAATAATCTGCTTAAATGGCTATAAATTTTAATAAATTTCTAGCCATTTAGCCTTTTGGCAAATTTACTCTTATTACCTAAATACACAAATGTCAGCACCTCAGCTACTGCTTTAAATAGATTAGCCGGAATTTGATCATCTACATCGCACAAGCGGTATAATTCACGAGCTAGTGGCGGATTTTCCACTATTTGCACCCCATGCTCAATCCCAATTTGCCTAATACGAAGTGCTAAATGATCTGCTCCCTTAGCTAATACAATAGGCGCAGACTCCTTATCCTTATCATAGCGGATCGCCACAGCATAGTGGGTTGGGTTTGTGATAATGGCATCGGCTGCTGGGATATTTTGCATCATACGCTTTTTGGCTGCTTGCATCTGTAACTGACGGATACGCCCCTTAACTCTAGGATCTCCATCCATCTGCTTATACTCATCTTTTACCTCTTGCTTAGACATTCTAAGCCCTTTGAAATATTGATACCTTACTATAAATATATCGGCAACTGCAATAATCAAAAAAAGCAATAGCATAATCCCTGCTAAAATAAACATCTTATCTCTAAGCCATACAAGCTGATCAAACATCGTATAAAACATCGTATAAGGAAGTTCTGTAATAAACTGCAAAAATACATAAAAAGCACAACCTAATATGGCTGAAACTTTGATTAAAATTTTTGCTGTTTCAACTGCCTTTTTAAGCGAAAAGAGATTTCCAAGACCTTTGATTGGATCAAGCTTAGAAAAATTTGGCATTAAAGGCTCAGTGGTAAAAATAAAACCAAACTGCATAACATTTGAGATAATCCCAGCAATCATCACGCAAATAAGCAAGGGCAAAAGTATAAGCAAACATTGAAAAATAGAGTGGATAACAATTTTAAAAAATAGCTCTCTAGTAAGTGGTGTGCCGATAAGATCTTGATAATATAGATATAAATTCATCACCCTATCGCCCATAAATCCCATCAAAGCAATAAGAGCTACGCACCCCACAAGCAAGGTGACAAATCCACTAACATCTTGGGATTTGGGGACATTTCCTTTATTTCTAGCATCCTCAATCTTTTTAGCGGTGGCCTCTTCGGTTTTTTCTTGATCGTCTGCCATCTAGCCTACTTAATTTCTATTAGCATAATCTTTATATCCAAATTCACGCCAAACTACCACATCACCGCTCTCATCAATCATAGCCAAGCTTGGGAGCTTAACGCCATTAAAAGTGGTATTTTTTACTATTGTGTAGTGAATTTGATCTTCAAAAATTATCTTATCACCAATATTTATAGGATTATCAAATTTATAAATTGGATCCCCAGCTTCAGCTCCGACAATATCCCCAGCTAAGCAAGTTGCCCCGCCAAATCTATAGCTAAATTTGCCATTTTGGCTCTCATTTCTAATCTTTGGGCGATATGGCATTAAAATAGTATCTGGCATATGGCACTCAGCTGAAGCATCTATAATACAAATTTTTTGCTCATTATCAACTATATCTAGCACAGTTGCAATCAAAAATCCACACTCCCAGCCCACAGCTTCACCAGGCTCGATATAGACTCTAACATTATACTTTTTAGAAAAATTCTTAATAAGCCTAATAAGCAATTCTACATCATAACCAGCCTTTGTGATATGATGACCGCCTCCAAAATTTACCCACTTCATATGCGGTAAAATCTTGCCAAACTGCTCTTCAAACGCCTTTAAAACCATCTCCAAGCTCTTAGCACTCTCTTCACAAAGTGCGTGAAAATGGAGCCCATCAATCCCATCTATATTATCAAATTCAAAATTCTCTCTAGTAATGCCCAATCTAGAAAATCTACCACACGGATTATACATATCAGTTGGACTAGCTGAGACATTTGGATTTACTCTTAGGCCTATACTTGCGTTGCTATTTTTAGCCTTTGAAGCAAAGCGTCTCCACTGGTTAAAACTATTAAAAACCACATGATTACTAATGCTTAGCACCTCATCGATCTCATCATCTTTAAAGGCTGGAGAGTATGTGTGTATCTCCTTAAAACCATGCTCTTTGGCATATTGAGCTTCGATTAAGCCACTACAAGTAGCACCACCTAATATAGATGAGGTAAGTGGCATACCAGGAGAAAATGCAAAACCTTTAAGAGCACAAAGCACCTTAGCTCCGCTTGTTTGAGCGACATAATTAAGCAGATTTAAATTTGATTGAAGTTTGCTCTTTTCACAGACATATGCTGGAGTTTTAATATCTTGTAATCTCATATTATTCCTAAATTTAATTGGGGTATTATATCAAATTTAGATTAAGATATTTTTAAGCCTTAAGTGTAAATTTAGATGAGATTGCCGCTATATCTTTTGAATTTACTAAAGCCAAAATAGCCTCTTTAGCATGAGATAATATCCCATCAAGCTTTTTCATCTCATCGCTATCAAACTTGCCTAAAACATAATCAATCACGCTTTTATCACTACGACCTATACCTATGCGGACTCTATCATAGCCATTGCCTATTAGCTTATCTATGGATTTGATGCCATTGTGGCCACCACTACTGCCACCATTTTTAAATCTCATCGCCCCAAAAGCTATATCAAGCTCATCATGAACGACAATAATCTGGCTAGGCTTATAAAAATCATTTACAGCTTTTAATGAGTTACCACTAGCATTCATATATGTAGATGGTTTAAGAAGGAGAAGGGAGCCTTTTTTATATAGCTCACCTTGAAATTTAGCTGAACTTACATCGCTATAACCGCCATCTTTAAGCATAAGGTCAATTAGCATAAATCCAACATTATGGCGAGTATTTTCATACTCTTTGCCAATATTGCCTAGCCCAGCTATTAGGGTCATTACTTAGCTTTTACTACACCTAAAACGGCTACACGACCCGCATCTATAATGCGAACATTTTGTGGAGCCTTAATATCACGAACTAATATTGTATCATCTATATCAAGTGGAGATACATCTACTTTAAAGCTATCTGGAAGGTCTTTGCCTTTACATTTGACTTTTAAACGCTTTTTAGATTGTAGTAAAACGCCTTTGTTTTTAATACCAGCTGGAGTGCCAACAGGAATAACTGGGACTAAATATTTTGATTCAACATCTGGTAAGACAACTTTTAAATCAACATGTTTTAAAATACTTGTTACTGGGTGTTTTTGATAATCAACCACTACAACATTATAGGTTTTACCACCTACACTTACATCAAATTTCAAACCGCTTTTAGCCTTTACAGCTTTGATAAAATCATTTACTTTAAAAGCAGCATTGATATTTTCAATACCTTTTGCGTAAATGTTGGCGATTAGATAACCATCTTTTCTAAGAGCTTTAGTGCTTCTTTTGTCAATACTCTCTCTAACAATGCCTTCTAACATTATCTTTCCTTAAAAATAAAATAGTTGGCAATTATAGCCAAAAAATATAAATTTAAACTTATGATAGCGACGCTAAAATCTCATCAAAAGCCGTTACAAACGCCTCTAAACCATCATCTAAAAGCTCTGAACAAACTCTATTATAATCTATACCAAGCACCTTTGCATTTGCCATAAATTTAGATATTTCATCATCGCTTGGCAAAGCTTTAGCCCTAAAATCGCCACTAGCGATAAAAGCTTTGATGGTATCAAGTGGCGCTGTATTTATAGAATTTGGATACAAAAGCTCTTTGATATAGTAATCTGCTGGCAAACTCCCATCCTTAACGCCTGTGCTTGCAAATAGAGTTCTTACATTGCTCTGATTGGCATTTTGGATTTGACTATATATGCTTGTTGCGTTATAAATCCCAAATTTAGCTCTATCTTCGAGCTTCTCATCAAGCAATCTATCAAAGCGACTTACAAATACGCTAATTACCCCTTGTGGCAAAGTAGTTTGCGGAAATCTTTTGCTATATTTTTTCGTTCCTTCTTTAAATGCCTCTAGGCACTCTTTGGCTTGAGAATTAGAAAAAATAAGCGTAGCATTGACATTAATTCCTTTTTTCATTAGCTCACTCATCGCTTCAAATCCAGATGAAATAGCTGGGATTTTAATCATCACATTTGGCATTTTAATTGTATTATATAGCCTTTTGCCCTCTTCTATAATATCGCTTGTTAAAATTAAATTTGGATCTATCTCGATACTGACAAAGCCATCATCGCCTCTTGCGTAATTACCAAGCAACTTAGTAGCTGCCATTTTAATATCATTTGTAGCTAAAATTTCATATAGTTTTTTTGGATCTTTTTTTCTAAATTTATCCTTTAACTCACTATAGGCTTTTGAGCTACAAATAGCATTTTTAAATATGCTTGGATTGCTTGTAGCGCCGTTAATTACGCTATTTTGGATTAGCTCTGTAAAATTTGAATTTATAAAATCACGCTCTAAAAAATCACACCAAAGAGAGAAATTAATCTCTTTCATTTTCTACCTTTATATAATCTTTTTAATCTCGTTTAAGTCTTTAATATCTATTATATGAGTAGCAGCGTCTTTTAATACCTGATTTGCACAAAAGGCAATACCGGTGCTAGCTTCTTTAAACATAGATATATCATTTGCCCCATCGCCCACACAAGCTACTTCATCTTTATTTAAACCTAAAAAATCTTTAAGTCTTTTAAGCATCTTACCCTTAGAGTCGCCAAACATCATCTCTCCGCCTACATTGCCAGTTAAAATTCCATTTTTATGGTGGAGTTCATTGGCAAAATTTATATCAAAGCCTAGTTTATTTTGTGCTATATCTGTTGCTATATGAAATCCACCGCTAAATACAACTATCTTAATATTTTTGGATTTTAAATATGAGATAATATCACTTGCACCAGTGATAAATGGTAAATTTGAAGCAATTTCTAAGGCTCTATTAAGCTCTAAGCCCTCAATCAATCTAACTCTTTTTATAAGACTTTCATAAAAATCAAGCTCACCTGCCATAGCTCTAGCAGTGATCTCGCCCACCTCTTTTTCTTTACCCATCGCTCTTGAGAGGATGGTAATAGTCTCACCATCCATAAGAGTAGAATCAAAATCAAAAACACAAAGTTTTATCATTTAAATGCCTTAAAAATCACGCTTTAATAAAGATTCAACCTTTAATATCGTTAAGATATTATTATCTCTTTTACCGATACCTTGTATCATTCCTTTATCTTTAGCTAGAGTTTCAGGCGGCTGGTCTATTTGATTTGTATTTATTCTAATAGCCTCTGTAAGCCTATCTATGACAAAACCAGCGATATTTTCGCTATCTTGCATAACGATATATCTGGTATTTGCTGTCATTTTACTAGGTTCAAGATTAAATCTAATTCTTAAATCTATCAAAGGGATAACACTACCCCTAAGATTAAACACACCAAGCACATATGGTGGCACACTAGGAACTCTAGTGTATTCAATTGGCTTGATAATCTCTTTTATATATAAAATTGGAATAGCAAACTCCTCATCACCAACGATAAAGCCTACGAGTTGTTCTATCTCTTCTCTATCTTTTATATTTTCAGGTTCGCTTATTTGCTGTTTTTGCCTTTGTAAAACTTCACCTAATTTATCGCTCATTTTACTTCCTTACACTAGCTTTATATTTTTTCTTACGACATTTTCTAAGTATTCTGGAGAGTATGGTTTAGTAATATACTCAGTCATACCTACTTCTACGCCCCTTAAGCGGTCGCTTTTACTTGTTCTACTTGTAACTGCAATTAGTGGCAAATTGCGATATTTAGAGTATTTTCTAATCTCTCCAGCCAATGTATAACCATCCATTCTAGGCATCTCAATATCTATAAGCATTGCATCTATGCTGTGATCTCCTGATTTGACAATATTTAACGCTTCAATACCATTTGTCGCTTCTATCACAGTTACACCAATTGGTTCAAGTGATTTTTGCATAATTGTCCTATCCATCTTAGAGTCATCAACAATTAAAACTTTATAATCACTTGGTTTTTCTTTTTTAGCCATTTGAGCGTTTGATTCCATACTAGCTCTAATATCTATTTTAATCTCTTTTGCCATATCCATTATCATACCAACATCGACAATTAGTGTTACCTTACCATCACCCCTAATGGTACCACCAGCAATTCCGCGAATATTTTGTAAATAATTTCCAAGAGATTTAATAACGATCTCCTCTTGACCAATCAAGCTATCAACTATAATACCAAGCTTACTATCAGCAACATTAATTACAACTACATATGTTTGATCGCCGCTTTCAAATATCTGCTTAACACCGAATAGATCACTAAGTCTAACAAGGCTAAGAACTTCATCTCTAAGTCTAAGGACATTTTTACCCTCGATTGTATAGATATTATCTACTGGGACTCTTACTGTTTCTTTAACGCTTGCTAGTGGGATAGCATAGAATTCCTCTTGAGAGCCTACTAATAGGGATTGTATAATTGCTAGAGTTAGTGGAATTTTAAGCTTCATAATTGTGCCTTTTCCAACTTCGCTCTCTATATCAATTATACCATTTAATTTCTCAATATTTGTCTTAACGACATCCATTCCCACGCCACGACCGCTAACATTGGTAACTTGCTTAGCCATAGAAAATCCTGGCTTAAATATAAGCGAATATGCCTCTTTATCGCTCATACTATCTATTTCTCTTTCTGTGATTATGCCTCTTTCAAGAGCTTTCATCTTCACAGCTAAAGCATCAATCCCTTTACCATCATCTACTATCTCAACAACGATATGATTTCCCTCATTATAAGCTTTTAGTTGGATTACGCCTTTTTCAGGTTTTCCAGCTGCTAACCTATCTTTAGGATCTTCAATGCCATGGTCGCAAGAATTTCTAATTATATGAACAAGCGGATCGCCGATCTCTTCGACAATTGATTTATCAAGTTCTGTCTCTTCACCGCTTATTTCTAGATCAATTTGTTTGCCTAGCTCACGGCTTAGATCACGCACCATTCTTGGGAATTTATTAAATACCTTAGCAATTGGTAGCATTCTTGTTTTCATAACAGCAAGTTGAATATCAGTAGTTACTAAGCTTAATTGGCTTACAACTTGATTTAACTCTTCTAAGAACTTCTCTCCTTCATATCTCTCTTCTACATCATCATAAATTTTAAGGAGTCTATTTTTGCCAAGAACTAATTCACCAATCAAATTCATCAAATTATCAAGTCTTTTTACCTCAACCCTAATAGTTTGCTCTACTGCTGATGAGCTAGAGTGGGCTGGAGTTTGCTCTTTTGATGATTTTAGAGCTTGTGGTTTAGGCGATTGGGCTTGCTCTTTTGGAGCTGGTTGCTCACTGCTTTGCTTTTGTTTTTCTCTTCTGGCTTGATCTTCGGCTTTGCGAACTTTAAGAAGTCTTTCAATTTCAGCTTCTACCTCATCTTCGCTTAAGCTATTTACATCTACTTCTGGCTCAGCTTCTTGCTCTTGTGCTGGAGCTTCTTTTGTTTGAGCTGGGAGCTCTTCTTTTGGCTCATCTTTAGTAGTAGATGCACTGCTAACCTCTGGAGTTCTACCTTCGTTAATGACTGTAAGTCTATCGCATATATCAGATATACTCACACCAGCATCAGTATCATTTCCACGCTCTCTAATACTTCTTAAAAGTGCTTTCATCATATCAACTGATTCTAAAACCACATCCATAATATCTGGAGTAATCTTTAACTCCCCATGGCGAGCTTTATTTAACACATCTTCCATATGGTGAGTAAGTTTTGTTAAGACATCAAAATTTAAAAATGATGAGCTACCTTTTACTGTGTGAGCAACACGGAAAATACGATTTAATAGCTCTAAATCCTCAGGATTAGACTCTAGCTCAACCAAATCATGATCTATTTGCTCAATAAGCTCAAATGCCTCAACTAAAAAGTCTTCTAGTATTTCTTGCATATCATCCATAAATCACCTCTTAACTAATATATTTTTTGCGTGATTCAATCACTCTTGAAACAGCTGAATAAAACTCTGTGGCATTAAATTTGGTTAAGAATACATCTCCGCCAGCATCTTTGCCATGAATTTCGCTAAATTCATTACTCAATGATGAGTTAAAGATAATAGGAATATTTGTAAATCTCTTATCATCTTTTACATTTGCAGCGAAGTGGAATCCATCCATTTGTGGCATCTCAACATCGCTTATAATCACACGAAGATTATCTTCTAAATCATCTTTATACATTGAGTATAGGTCGTTTAGTTTCTCTAGCCCTTCTACGCCATCTTTGGCCTCAACTACTCTTAAGCCCATCTTAGTAAGTGCTTCGCTAACAAGCCTTCTAGCAGTCAAACTATCATCTAAGATAAGAGCAACGCCACTAAATTTATGTATATCGCCAACTTCAACTTCCATTTTTGGCTGATAAATTCCAAGCTCTTCTACAATGCTCTCAAGATCTAAAATCAGCAAAACATCATCATTTTCTATTCTTGTTACGCCAGTAATTTTGGATTTATCCAATGTCCCAGTACCGGCACTTCCAGCAAAATTAGCTGGCTCTATATCTTTCCAATTAATGCGTCTAATTCTCTTTGCTTCATGGACGATAAAACCGATAAAAATATTACTAAATTCAGCAATGATAACTCTAGGTTTTAAAATTGCCTCTTTTGGCTCTTCAATCTGCATCCATTTAGCAAGATTGATAACGGGGATAACAACTCCACGAAGGTCAAAAATCCCCTCAATATAATCAGGCACACCTGGTAGTTCGGTGAGATTTGGCATCTTTATGATCTCTTTGACCTTAGCGACATTAACGCCATATATACCTTCATATATAGCATCTTTGCCTTGTTTTAAGATACGAAAATCAACAAGCTCCATCTCATTCGAACCCGTTTTTAAGATATTATCATCAAACATTTGGGCTCCTTATAAGTTGAAATTTAATTTCATCGGCGTATTCTACAATAAAATATCTACGCTCAGACGCAAAACAAGGTAAATTTATATAATCTTTTGAATTTATCTTAAATTTAACACCTTGATGATAGTGCCCCTCGATAATAATATCAGCCTTATATTTATCTATTTTTTGAGTTATAATCTCTTTGAAATTTGGTATTTTATAGGATAAATTCTTATCTTTTTGAGTAGATAAAATCCACTTAGTTATCTTAAATTTCAAAACCCCATCAAGAAAATCCATAAATTTTAAAAATATACAATTACGCAAAAATTTCAATATATTTTGCGTAAAAAATCCCAAAAATATATCCCCATGAGCTATGGCCACACGCTTATTATCAAGGGTAAAAATAGCTGGTTGCGATGAGATAGGATATAACATAATATTTGGGAAAATTGAGCCAAGATTAAAGTCGTGATTGCCCTCAAAATAGTGTATTTGCGTCTTTGTAGAGAGTAAATTTAACTCATCAATCCACTCCTTATAAACCACTTGAGTATGGCGCGCAGAGCTTAAAAAATCAAAAATATCACCAACTAAAAATATCTGCGGTGGTATCTTTAAAATGCCTTTATTAAAGGCTTTAATGAGTTTTAAAAACTCAAAGCGTTTTATATTTTCATGAGCATCAGCTATAAAAATCGCCCCATCTAAAATTCTCATATAGAATTCCCAATAACTGGCAAAGCAACCGCCTCATCTATCCCCATTATCAAATTAGCATTTGCTAAGGCCTGAGATGAAGCACCACGAAGTAGATTATCTATACTAGAATTTATCCAAATTTTCCCATCTTTATTCATAGCAAAAATATCGCAAAAATGCGTCCCAGCCACATCTTTTATAGATACTGGCTCTGTGCGAATGCGTATAAATCTCTCATCTTTATAAAAATCTTTTAAAACGCTTAATGGATCAATACCCTTAAATTCAGGCTTTAAATACCCATAGCTACTTACTAGCATTCCACGACTAAGCGGTATTAAATGCGGCACAAACATCACATCAATATCAGTATTATAAGCCAAATTTAAATGCTCCTTAATCTCATCACTATGCCTGTGAGTAAGTGGCGAGTAAGCGTTCATATTCTCATTTACGCTGATGAAATGACTACTAGGCTTTAGGCTTTTTCCAGCTCCGCTTAGACCGCTTTTAGCATCTATCATCACGCCAAATTTACTATCAAGCATATTAACAAATGGCAACAAAGCTAAAAGCGAACAAGTAGGATAACACCCTGGATTTGCTATTAAATTTGCGTTTTTGATCCTGTCTCTATTTATCTCCACTAGTCCATAAACGGCCTCTTTTAGCCCATCTAAATCGATATGAGAGCAGTAATTTTTCTCATAATTTTCCTGGCTTACTCTATAATCAGCTGAGAGATCTACTATCTTTACGCCACTTTTTCTAAGTTTGCTAGCTAAAATCATAGCCTCTTTATGCGGCAAAGCCAAAAATACCAAATCACATCTAGCCTTTATCTCATCAGCATTTGCCACCTCAATTGGCATATCGATCACGCCTTTTAAACTACTAAAGCTATCAGATAACTTCCCGCTACTACTAGTCCCAGCATAACAAAGCTCAAAATTTGGATGAGCCACCAGCATTTTAACCAGCTCAAGCCCGGTATATCCGCTAATACCAACTACCCCTACTCTTATCATATTCTACCTTACTCAAAAACTATATCTTGATATTTTACTTCGACTATCTCTATTTCACTTTTACCATTTGGTAGGGTCAAAACCACCTCATCGCCCTCTTTTTTGCCTATTAGCTGCTTAGCAATTGGGGTAGATATTGAAATTAGCCCACGGCTAAGATCGCTCTCTGTTATACCTACAATCGTGTAAGTTGTCTCCACTTCGCTATCAATATCCATTATAGTTACTGTTGAGCCAAATTTAACCTTATCATGCTCATACTCGCTTGGGTCTATGACCTTTGCTCTACTTACTATATCGCTAAGTTCAGCTATGCGATTTTCTATAAAAGCTTGCTTCTCTCTAGCGGCGTGATACTCGGCATTTTCTTTTAAATCCCCATGGCTTCTTGCTATATCTATCTCTTTTACTATCGCTGGTCTTTGGATTGTCTTTAGATCTTTTAATTCAGCCGTAATCTTCTCATAACCATAAATTGTCATTGGCTCAGTCATAAATTTTCCTTACAAATATTTAAATTTAGGATTTTATCCTATTTTATCTTAAAAGCATATCAGCCACGCCCTTTGCACTTCCATGCTTTAAATATCTCCTAAGCTCATTACAAGCGTTTAGAAATTTAGCCCCATCGTAGCATTTATAGCTATTAAGCAAATTTTGCGGTGTAACTTGCTCTTGGATTAATTCATCATGTAAAGGCTCTTTTCCTATAAAATCAAATATTATATTTGCAAGTCCTGCGTGTTTTAGCTTCACAAGCTTTCTAGCAAGCCATATATCGATCGCTTTTGCCTTGTAGCATAGCACAAATGGTGTGCCTATAAGAGCCGCTTCAAGCGTAGCAGTCCCAGAGCAGATAAAAGCAAATTGACTTTGTAAAAGGGCTTTATGAGTATCAAAAACCACTTCAAACTCGCTAATATCGCCATAAATTTCATCTATATCATCTTTTAAATTTGGTGGGATAACTAAGAGTTTTTTATGCTTTAAGCTTCGTGCAACCTCTTTATAAATAGGCATTAAACGGCTAATCTCGCTCCTTCTAGACCCTGGCATAAAGGCTATAACTTCGCTATTTAAAAGCTCTGTTTTTTGCACCTTTATCTCATCAAGCAAAGGGTGGCCTACATATACGCTTTTAGTGTAATATCTCTCATCAAAAGGCAAAATTGAGGCTAGATTATCGCAATATCTCTCCACCTTAGCTACTCTTTTCTTTTTCCATGCCCAAACCTGTGGGAGTATATAGTAGGTTATCTCGCATTTTAGTCCAGCTTCTTTTATAGCTTTTGCTAAAGGTAGGTTAAAAGCTGGGCTATCAATTAGCAAGACTTTATCGCAGTTTTTAGCTAGTTCTACCATCTGTTTTAAAGCTCTTTTAGCTTTAAAAATCAGTGGCAAAATCTCCACAAACCCCATTGCGCTAAATTCCTTACTATCATACAAAGCAGCGCCAAATCTCCTATCAAATATCCCGCAAATTTCGCTATTATCTAAATATTTTAGCACCTCCGCTAAATGCAAATTTGCTGATGCTTCCAGTGATGAGACTAAGATTTTCATAAATTTCCTTTTAAATTTAACCAAAATTATAGCCAACAATTTAAAAATTATAGGTAAAATTTAGCAAAAAAGGATATATGTGAAAGATATTTTAATAACAAACGATGATGGATTTGAAGCAGCTGGGCTACTAGCTTTGCGTGATACACTTAGCAAAATAGCTAATGTCGTAGTCGTCGCTCCAAGTAGCGAAAAATCAGCTTGTTCGCACTCTATTACTCTAACTCGTCCGCTTAGATTTATCCAGCTTGATGATGGATTTTTCAAACTTGATGACGCTACGCCTAGTGATTGTATCTACCTTGCGCTTGAGACGATGTATAAAGATAAAAAGCCAGATCTTATCATAAGCGGTATAAATCACGGCGCAAATGTAGGCGAAGATATAACCTACTCAGGCACTTGCGGTGGCGCTATGGAGGGGACACTTCAAGGGGTTTGCTCCATTGCGGTTTCGCAACTATATAAAAATGATAGTTTGGATAAATTTGGCTTTGATTTAGCTTGTGAAATCACATTAGAATTAGTCAAAAATATATTTGAAAATGGCTATCCGCTAAGTGGTAGAGAGTTTTTAAATTTAAATATTCCTGCTGTGCCAAAAAGTGAGTATAAAGGGCTAAAAATAGTCCCAGCTGGTCAGCAAAGCTACAACACAAACGCCCAAATCCATCGCAATCCAAGAGGGCTAGAGTACTACTGGCTAGGGACACCTGGGATTAGATATGCTGCTAATTTAGGCTATGAGTGTGATATATCGGTGCTTGATGAAAACTACGCTAGTCTAACGCCAATTAAGCTTGATATGACCGCTCACAAAAGCATAGAAACTATAAAAAAATGGATTTAAAATGGTTGATAGATTTACTAGAAGTCGCTGGATTTTTGGCGATAAATTTGAAAAACTCCAAAGCTCAAAGGTACTAGTATGTGGCTGTGGGGGCGTAGGTGGCGTGTGTATCGATGCCTTGTATCGCAGTGGGGTTGGGCATATCACCGCAATTGATTGTGATAAATTTGATATAACAAACCAAAATCGCCAAATAGGAAGCGACTTTGTAGGGGAGCTTAAAACCGATGTATTTGCTAGGCTCTATCCTGGTATAAAAACGATGAATTTAAAGCTAACGCCAAGCGTGATAAGTGAGTTTGATTTTGAGCCTTTTGACCTTGTTATTGACTGTATAGATGATATACCAGCTAAGGTGGCGATGGCTCAAATTTGCTATAAAAAACTACTTAGCTCAATGGGTGGGGCTAAAAGGCTAGATCCAACAAAAATAGAAGTCGCAAGTATCAAAAAAACTACAAACGATCCATTTGCTAGGAAAATTAGATATGAGCTTAAAAAAGCTGGATTTAAGGGAGATTATAAGGTAGTTTTCTCAACAGAAGCACCAAATTGCGTAAATTTAGGAAGCTTTATAGGCGTAACAGCAAGTTTTGGCTTAAATTTAGCAGCACTTGCGGTAAATAGGCTCACTAAATGCTAAAAAGCTTTTGGCAAAACTATAAACTCGTCTCAAAGCCAAATATAACTCCGCCTAATATGATAAGCCGTGTTGGGAATTTAGCAGAGAGTGAGTTTTTTGATATTATTAGTCAAATCAATGGATTAAATATCTATAAAAATAAACGCGTTAAGGACTCTAATGCTGGATTACATGAGATTGATTTTATCATCGTAGATGGGTTTTATATCTATCTTGTGGAGTTTAAGCACTGGGTTGGGAGCATTGATATTAGCGGTGATGGGTGGATACAAACTACTAAAAAACGAACCATAATACACCAAGATCCACTGGTTAAACTACTTAAAAATACTCAAATTTTCAAAGATTTTTTAACCAATAATGAATTTGATCTAAGTAGCTATAAAATACTTAGTTTTGTCGTTTTTGATAAAACAAAAATTAGCATACCAAAGCAAATTCGCAAAAATAGATATATATTAACCAAACACAATTTTTTAAATCTTTTACATAAAAATCGCAGCAAAATCCGCCCAGATAGCAATAGTCAAAATCAGCTTAAAAAAATATTAACTTCTATGACTGTATGGTCTCGCTTGCACCTATATGGCGGCGAGATACTAACTGGGTCGATTAGATATTTTTTAATCAGTAATAAAAAGAAAAAATTGCCAAAGCATTTTAGAGTAAATTTAGACTTAAACTGGCAAAGAAATAATACAATAAGCTTTATAAATGCCCTATTTGGCAGACGAAAAAAGCTAAAAATCAAATCCAAAATATATAAAATTCATCCAAATGATAGCGTAGGATTTATACAAGCTGGGGAATTTGAGATTAAACATATCAAATTTGGACTAATAGAAAAAATCGTAAAAGATGATGAGATTATCTGATTTTTTTAATATTAGTTTTTGATATTTTATAAATTTTTGACGCTGGGGCTTGAGTAAATTTGGTATCTATGATAATATCAGCATTTGCCATCGCAAATTCTATATCAAAGCCCTTTTTATGGGGATTTGCACTAGTAGAATATGCCCACCCTAGCTTATCTAATAATCTAGCGTGCGGGTGATCTTTTACCACTCTAACGGCTTGTGAATTTGGGTATATGAATGTTGTTTTTTTGGCTCTGCGGACTAAATTTCGATATTTTTTAGGAACTCTTGAGATATTTTTTAAGATGCTAAATTGACTAACACAAATCAAACAAGGCTGATTTAATGGGCGGTTTTTTACTCTATTTAACTTCTCTAAGTCTTGGCTTAAAAATCCAGCCGTGGTATCAGTCTGAGCCAAATAAATCATAAAAGCTCTATCCTAGCCTTAAGGTCAGCCACGCCCCTATAAATCGCACTTTTGACTATGGCGTTTATGCTAGTTGCGATACCATACTCAAGCAAATTTTGAATGCTCTTATACACAGCATAAAGATCGCCAATTCCACCTTCTACCATATTTTATTTGCCTAGATACTCTTGTAAGCTTTTTACCTCTAGGGCTGCTTCATTTGAGCTAATTGAGCTAGCGGCGACTAAGGCTGCGTTCATATTAGTAAAATATGGAATTTTAAATCTAAGCACGGCTTGTCGGATTTTAACAGCGTCGCTTGTGCTTGACTTGCTATCGCTAGTATTTACCGCTAAGGCTATCTCGCCATTTTTTAATTTATCTTCTATATTTGGGCGACCTTCGCTAATTTTATATACCATTTCGCACTTAACTCCAGCTTGAGACAAGGCTTTATAAGTGCCACCAGTAGCCACTATCTCAAAGCCTAACTTATCAAATTCCTTAGCTAATAAAATTCCACGCTCCTTATCTGCATCAGCTAAGCTTATAAAGACTACGCCACTACTTGGGAGTATATTTTTAGCTGATATTTGAGACTTGACAAAGCTCTTAGCAAAGCTATCGCTAATCCCCATAACCTCGCCTGTGCTCTTCATCTCTGGACCCAAAATCAGATCGGCTCCGCTTAATTTATTAAACGGAAATACGCTCTCTTTTACACAAACTACCCCATTTAAATCTGGTTTATAAATTTGCCCATCAAATTTAACCACTTTAAATTGGTCATAAAACTCAAGCGCCTCTTTTAAATTCCCTTGCCACATAACGCGCGTGGCGACTTTTGCCATCGGAAGACCTGTAGCCTTACTTACAAATGGCACCGTGCGGCTAGCTCTTGGATTAACCTCAATAATATAAAGCTTATCATTATATACCGCAAATTGTATATTCATAAGCCCTATTACACCAAGCTTTAGTGCTATATCTTTGGTGCATTTTTCTACTTGATCTATGATTTTTTGTGATAGATTGCGTGGTGGAAGTATGCTAGCACTATCGCCACTATGGATTCCAGCCTCCTCTATATGCTCCATAATAGCACCGATATAGACATCTTTGCCATCGCTAATTGCATCCACATCAAGCTCGGTAGCATCTTGTAGGAATTTATCTAAAAGCACTGGTGAGTTATTACTTACTTTAACCGCCTCCCCCATATACTCTTTTAACTCAATTTGATTATAAACTCTTCTCATAGCTCGCCCACCTAAGACATAGCTAGGACGCACCAAAACAGGATAGCCGATTTTATTTGCTTTTTCCAAAGCTTCAGACTCGCTAGTAGCGGTATCATTCTCAGGCTGAGCCACATCGATTAAGCGTATAAACTCACTAAATTTCTTTCTATCTTCTGCTACATCGATTACTCTAGCACTTGTGCCTATTATCTTAGCTCCTATCATTGATAGGCGTTTGGAGAATTTAAGAGGGGTTTGACCACCAAAATGAACTATAACGCCATCTGGATTTTCACGCTCTATCACGGCTCTTAAATGCTCAAAATCAATTGGCTCAAAATATAAAATATCGCTAGTATCATAATCAGTTGAGACGGTTTCTGGGTTGCAATTATACATTATAGTTGTAATACCAAGGTCTTTTAGGGCATAACTCGCATGAACGCAACAATAATCAAACTCAATCCCTTGACCTATTCTATTTGGCCCCCCACCGATGATAAGGACCTTTTTATTAGCGCTATTTACTTTTAAACTTGGTAAATTTGGTGTGATATTTGTGCTACTATAAAGATATGGAGTAAGCGCTAAAAACTCGCCACCGCAAGTATCAACCTCATTATACTCTAAAGCGATATTGTGACGCATTCTAGCGTAATATATATCATTTTGACTTAATTCTAGATTATCTTTGGAGTTGATTAAATATGCTATCATCTTATCGCTAAAGCCCCAAGTTTTGGCTTTTCTTAAAAGCTCTTTATCATTTAAGATATCCATATCTACACTTTTTTCAAACTCAACTATCTCATAAATTTGATTTAAAAACCATCTATCAATCTTAGTTAATTCATAAACCTCATCAACGCTTTTACCATTCCTAAAAGCTTGAGCGATATATAAAATTCTATTTTCATGAGCGTTTCTTAACCCAAATACAAGCTCATCATCACTTAGGCTTAGATGATTAAATCCGCTATAATCCTTCTCTAAGCTACAAAGGGCTTTTTGGATACTCTCTTTAAAGCTTCTGCCAATTGCCATTACTTCACCCACGCTTTTCATCGCTGTGCCTAGATATGGATTTGAGCCTGGGAATTTCTCAAATGTAAATCTTGGAATTTTAGTAACTATATAGTCAATTACTGGCTCAAAACTAGCCGGAGTGCCTGTAATATCGTTTTTAATCTCATCAAGGGTAAAGCCCACTGCAAGCATAGTAGCAACCTTAGCTATCGGATAGCCTGTAGCCTTACTAGCTAAAGCTGAGCTTCTGCTTACACGCGGATTCATCTCAATTACAGTCATTCTACCATTTTTAGGATTTATGGCAAATTGCACATTACTACCACCTGTATCTACGCCAATCTCACGCAATATTTTAAAACTCGCATCACGCATATATTGATACTCTTTATCAGTTAGAGTAAGGGCTGGGGCTATGGTTATGCTATCTCCAGTATGCACTCCCATCGGATCTAAATTCTCTATTGAGCATACGATAATGCAGTTATCAGCCCTATCTCTGATGACCTCCATCTCATACTCTTTCCACCCAAGAAGACTCTCTTCGATTAAAATTTCATTTATAGGACTAGCCTCTATCCCGCTTTCTGCAATATCTCTAAATTCATCAAGATTATATGCCACGCCACTACCAGCACCGCCTAAGGTGTAGCTAGCTCTAATTATAAGTGGAAATCCTATCTCATTAGCCGCATTTAGAGCCTCTTGCATATTATAAGCATACATTGACTTTGGCAAGTCCATACCTATCTTTATCATCGCCTCTTTAAAAGCTACTCTATCTTCGCCTTTTTTTATAGCTGCTGGATTAGCTCCTAGGAATTTAACATTGCCAAGCATATCATTCTCATATAGCTCCATAGCCACATTTAACGCTACTTGACCACCCATAGTAGGCAAGATAGCATCGACGCTCTCTTTTTTGATTATGCGACTTATGCTCTCTTTGGTAATTGGCTCTATATAGGTTGCATCGGCAAAATCTGGATCTGTCATAATCGTAGCTGGATTAGAATTAATAAGCACAACTCTATAGCCAAGCTCTTTTAGCGTTTTAGCTGCTTGAGTGCCACTATAGTCAAACTCACAGGCTTGACCGATGACTATAGGTCCGCTTCCTATAAGCAAAATTGTCTTGATATCTTCTCTTTTTGGCATACTCTACCTCTCTTATTTTCGCACTTTAAGGGATACTAAGATTACTTAATTTTTAGCAAATTTAAGTGTAATTATATTGAATAATAGATAAAAAACAGCATAAAAAAGGGATAAAATTCTGTTGTAAATTGTTGATTTATAGAAATTTGAATGAAATTTGAGTATTATTGATTTGTAACCACATATAGGTAGCTTGGAACTTGGATTTTTAGCATAGTCTCTACAACTGCACTCTTATATAACTCCTCTTCATAGACTTTAATAATTCTACCTACTGGCACTCCACCAAAAAATATCCCATCAAGTCCGCTAGTATAGACCTCATCGCCTACTTTTGGATTGAGCCATTGGGCTATAAATTTAACCGTGATATTCTTGCCATTTCCAGTAGCGATACCTGCTATACGCTGCTCTCCGATACTTACAGAAAATGTCGATTTGGGGTCAGTTTGAAGTAAGGCTAGCGGATTTCCATCTTTATTTACTACTATACCTGCTGTTTTACCTTGAGAGATTAGACCATAAATTTTATTCTCATCAAATTCATCAAAATCGATCCAAATTTTATCATGATCCCCAATATTCATATACGAAAGCACCCTAACAAGCCTAATATCTGGGTTAAATCTAGTCGAATTTTGCTCGCTCAATAGTGTATCAAGCTTATAAGCAAACGCCGAAAGCAAGGTAGCTGAGTACTCCAGCTCAGCATTTTGCTCTCTAAGCGCTCTTATCTCATCTGCTTGGTTAAAATGCTCATCAATACTATTAACTATAAAATCCCTTGTATCTTGATATAGTGATAATATGAAATTTGTGCTATTTATCACTATACTCCTAGCATAATCGCTTAGATAAAATGATGTAAAACCCAAGCAAATAATTATTAAGATAAATTTAATTTTATTCATTTATTAATTGCTGTAATAAACCTATCTCTTCTAAGGCCTTACCAGTTCCTCTAGCCACTGCAAGAAGTGGCTCATCAGCTACATAAACTGGTAGTTTTACAATATCAGCCAAATACTTATCTAACCCCCTAATCAGCGCTCCACCACCAGTAAGCACAACACCACGCTCTACTATATCTCCAGCTAGATCTGGTGGCATATTTTCTAAAACGGTTTTTAAAGCATCGGCAATCTCTTTTAAAGGCTCTCTCATCGCCTCTCTAATATCCTCGCTAGTAAGCTCTATACGGCTTAATAGTCCGCTTACTTGATCCCTACCTTTTACTACCATAGATAGCTCTTTAGGTAGCTGAATGGCTGAGCCAATCTTGATCTTAATATCCTCGCCATTTCTCTCACCAATTAGCAAGTTATACTTCTCTTTTACATAGTTCATAATGCTAGCATCAAGCTTATCTCCAGCCGTTCTAATGCTTTTAGATATCACTAATCCGCCCAAAGATACCACGCCAATCTCAGTTGTGCCACCACCAATATCCACTACCAAACTACCTTGAGGCTCACGGATTGGCAAATTCGCCCCAATGGCTGCAGCCATAGGCTCTTCTATCAAAAAGACCTCTCTAGCCCCAGCTGAAAGCGCACTCTCCCTAACGGCTTTTCTCTCGACTTGAGTTAAGCCATATGGGACAGAGATAATGATTCTAGGGCGTAAAAATGTCTTTCTTCTATGGGTTTTTTCGATAAAATGTCTAATCATCTTCTCAGTCATATCAAAATCTGCTATAACCCCATCTCTCATAGGCCTAATCGCCTCTATATCCCCTGGAGTTTTACCCACCATCTCCTTAGCATCATGCCCGACTGCTAGTATCTTTTGCTTACCATATTTCTCTCTTTGGACAGCTACAACACTTGGCTCATTTATCACAATGCCTTTATCTTTTACCAATACCAATGTATTTGCAGTGCCTAAGTCTATTCCCATATCGCTAGAAAATAGCCCTACTAATTGGTCTAAAATCATATATCTCCTTTACTTTGCTTTCATTAATAGTGGCTTTGCATCACCATCAATCACATTTTTTGATATTATCACATCATAGCCATTTAACTCTGGAAGATCATACATAATATCTATCATCACATCTTCCATTATACTCCTTAAACCTCTAGCTCCAGTTTTACGCTTAATGGCTTGATTTGCCACCTCTTTAATAGCCTCATCTTCAAATTTAAGCCTTGCTCCATCAATGGCAAAGAGCTTTTCATACTGCTTTAAAAGGGCGTTTTTAGGCTGGGTTAAGATATTTACCATATCATCAATTGTAATCTCATTTAGGGTTGTAATAGCGTGTAATCTGCCAATTAGCTCAGGAATTAGCCCAAAATGCACCAAATCATCAGGCTCTACAAGGCTTAGCAAATTTGACTTCTGGCTTTTACCACGCTTCTCTTGATTAAATCCTAAAACATTCTTACCAAGCCTACGCTCAATAATATCCTTAAGTCCATCAAAAGCCCCACCGCAAACAAATAAAATATTTGTAGTATCAATCTGAATAAAATCTTGATTTGGGTGCTTTCTACCGCCTTTTGGTGGGATATTTACCACGCTACCTTCTATTATCTTTAATAGTGCTTGCTGGACGCCCTCACCGCTTACATCACGAGTAATTGACCTATTCTCACCCATTCTAGCAATCTTATCTATCTCATCGACAAACACAATCCCCTGCTCAGCTCTTTTCACATCGCCACCGGCTGCATTTAATAGCTTTGTAAGGATATTTTCTACATCTTCACCTACATATCCAGCCTCAGTTAAGCTTGTAGCATCGCAAATAGCTATTGGAACATCTAAAAATCTAGCCAAAGTTTGAGCCATTAGCGTTTTACCACTCCCTGTAGGGCCAATTAGCAAGATATTTGATTTTGAAATTTCAGTATCATCTTCAATGCTATGTTGCTTAAATATTCTTTTATAATGATTATAAACACCCACGCTAAATACCTTTTTAGCTCTTTCTTGACCTATTACATAATCATCTAAAACAGATTTTAAAATCTTTGGAGTTATATCTTTATAATCTATAGCCTTATGAGTATTTTGCCCTGTTTCATCGCCATGAACTGCACTATATGCTGCATCAACACAGAATTCACATATAAATGAACTATCACTCTCATTAGCTAAAAGTTTTCTATCATTTGCTTCGCTCTCACCGCAAAAACTACACTTTCTAGCCATTAATCTCTCCCCTTATCAAGCGGTATTCCTCTTTTTGTGTTTATGATAAATTCGCACATCTTCCTAGCCTCTAAAGTAGGATTTTGATCCAAAAGCTCTAATGCTCTATCTTTTAATCCGCCACCACTTCTAAATAGAAATTTATAAGCTTTATTGATCTGTTCTACTATCTCTTTATCAAATCTTCTGCGAATTCCAACTAAATTTAAACTTCTTATATAAGCCCTATTTCCTTCAGCTAAGCAAAATGGCACCACATCTTGACTAAGCGCTGATGCCCCAGCTATCATACAGCTCTCACCAATATGGACAAACTGATGCACAGGCGTAAGACCGCCAATCACAGCATAATCATCGATCACCACATGCCCTGCTAGCGTCACGCCATTGGCTAAAATAATCCCATCACCCAAGAGGCAATCATGAGCTATATGGGTATATGCCATTATAAAATTATTACTACCGATATTAGTGTATCCATCGCCCTTTTTGGTGCCTGAATTTATGGTAGCAAACTCCCTGATGGTAACATTTTCTCCTACTCGAACTCCACCAGCATCCTCTATAGAGTAGCTAATATCTTGAGGGATATCGCCCACAATTGCGTAGCTATAAATTTTACTACCGCTACCAATATGCGTATCTCCGATAATCCTAGCACCTTGCTTGATTATAACATTATCACCCAAAACGCTCTTTGAGCTTATGAAAGCATATGGCTCAATAACACATCCATCACCTAAAATAGCACCATCTTCTACAACTGCTGTGTTATGAATTTGCATATTTTGCTCTTAATTATTTATCTACAATCATCGCTTTTAGCTCAGCTTCAGCCACTAATTTCTCATCTACATAGGCCTTAGCACTCAAAGCCCAGATATTTCCCTTGCGCTTTAAAACCTCTAATCTATACTCTAATCTATCGCCCGGGCGAACAGGAGATCTAAATTTCGCCCCATCAATACTCATAAAATAGACTACCTTATTCTCTACGCTAATTTGCTCCTCTTCGCCCAAGCTTTTAAAAGCTAAAATTCCGCCAGCTTGAGCCATTCCTTCAATAATCATAACGCCTGGATATATAGGATGACCTGGAAAATGACCTTGAAAAACCTGCTCGGCAATTGTAACATTCTTATACCCTTTGATATGTTTGCCAGGCTCTAGCTCAACAACTCTATCAATAAGCAAAAATGGGTATCTGTGCGGTAATATCTTTTGAATTTCAACTACATCTATCATAAAATACCTTCTGAATACAAAGTGCTAGATTGTATCTAAAATTAGCAAAATATTAGTTGAATTTTTAAAAAATATCAATAATTTTATCTAAATTCAGATAGATATTAAATTTTTTCTACCACCTCTACGCTTGCTGGAAAGATTTGGCTATTTGCTTCTACTATGTATTTAGCCTTTTTAATCTCATCGACTACAATTATAGGGCTTAGATTAGATTTAGTAATCTTTTGACGCACCTTTAGCTCTTGCTTTAATTTTGGTGGATTATAGATTAATTCTAGGGTATTTTTATATTTAAATTTGCCAAGTTTATTAAATTTAGATAGGCTTATAAGCTTAATATCATCTTTATTTGTATTGATAAAATCTCCTTGCTTTTCAATGATAAATTTAGAGCTTAAAAGCCTAAAATGTGAGTAAAATAAAAAATAGCTAGGTATAGCGATATTATCCATCTTTACACGAGCAAATCTCAATCTATAATTTAGAATTTTCTCTCTAATTAAGCTAAATTTAATCTTTGATCTCTCAAGCTTTCTTACCTTTTTATATAGCTTTAATCTATAGCCTATGGAACCTGGCCAAATCTGCCCTCCAAGTGGCTCACAAAGCTCATCTATCACCTCTTCATTATGGCGTTGCTTAATAAGCCCATATATACAACCGCAATAATTTTGGTGATATAATTTATCATTTTTTGCTAGTTCAAACTGCTTTTGAGTGCCACCATTTTTTCTTAAATCCACAGCAACAGCTTCTAAATTCGTCCCTTTTATAGCATTATTTAAGGCATCTTCTAACTGGGTAAAATCTTTTTTAGGGCTCATTAGCAAGGTTGTAGTGATCTTTTTACACCCTAATTTTACGGCCTCTTTAGCACTATTTCCTACACGAAATTCAAAGCAATACGCACATCTTTTGCCCTTTTCAGGCTCATCTTCAAGCCCCTTAGTTCCCTTTAGCCACTCTTCATACTCATACTCACCGCAAATAACCTCTACACCAAGCTTCTTACAACTTCTTTTGACATCTTGAAATCTTAGCAAAAATTCACTATAAGGGTGGATATTTGGGTCGTAAAAATACCCTATAATACGCTCATTTGGATATAGCTTTTTAAGCTCGCCAATGAAATAGTGGCTATCAACACTACAGCATATATGAACTAGCAAATTCGCCTACTTTACAAGATCTGCTAGCACCTTAGCGGCGTGGCCAGCTGCTTTTACGCTCTTATAGACTTTTAGGATTTTTCCATCTTTATCTATGACAAATGTCGTGCGGACAATCCCTAAATACTCTTTTCCATAATTTTTTCTAACTTGCCAAACACCATAAGCTTTAGCTACCTCTTTATCTGGATCGCTAAGCAAAATATGCTTTAAATTTTGCTTATTTATAAATCCGGCGTGAGATTTAACGCTATCTGGGCTAATGCCTACAATCACGCAATCATTAGCGATAAAATCATCATAATTTTGACTAAATTCACAAGCCTCAGTCGTACAACCTGGAGTATTATCCTTTGGATAGAAGTATAAAACCACATTTTTACCCGCAAAATCTCTTAAGCTAATGCTTACTCCATCACTATTTTCTAAAGAGAAATCAGGTGCTATATCTCCAGCTGTTAAGGTAACTTTACGCTCTAAATCCTCTTGAGTGAAATTTGGATTTTTACTCTCCATCATTTGCCCTCTTTCATAGCTTGGACAGATTTAGCACCAAAATATGTCGCATCACTTCTAATCTCATCAAAATTTATAACCACACGCTCAGGCTTTTTACCTAGATCATTTACCATAATATCAGTGATTTTGACTGCGATTTCATCTAATTTTTGGCGACTTGGCATAGGGTCAGCTAGTTTAATATTTATAATTGGCATATTTTTCCTTTTAAATCAAATTAAAACCAAAATTATACTCAAATTTAAGTTAATATCATATATTTTTATATATTTACACTATTTTTCTCTCCCAAGCAAGGGCTGAAGCGATGATGGTCTCTAGGCTATCTTTTTTAGGTTTCCAAGAGGTAAGACTTCTTAATTTTGATGAATCAGCGATCAACACAGCCGGATCGCCTAGGCGTCTTGGTGCGTCCATAACCTCAAAATCTACCTTGCTTACCTTTTTAGCCATATCAATCACTTCAAGCACGCTAAATCCATGCCCATACCCAACATTAAATATATCGCTATCACTGCTATCAAGATAATCAAGCACCGCTAAATGCGCATCTGCTAAATCCTCAATATGGATATAATCCCTTATACAAGTCCCATCTTTAGTATCATAATCCCTGCCAAAGATACTCATATTGGCTCTTTTTCCAGTTATTGTTTGCGTGGCCACTTTTATTAGATGGGTGGCGTTTGGATAGTTTTGGCCAATTAAAGAGTCGCTTGAGGCACCTGCGACATTAAAATATCTTAAAATTCCATATTTAAAACTGCTATTTGCTGCGGCTGCATCTTTTAAAATTTGCTCGCTCATAAGCTTGCTATTGCCATATGGATTTATAGGATTTTGTGGGCTATTTTCGCACACTATGCCATTTTTAGGCTCACCATATGTAGCGGCTGTGGAGCTAAATATAAACTTTTTAATCCCAAATTTAATTGCTAAATTAATGAGATTTGCGGTATTTGCGGTATTGTTTAGATAATATTTTAGCGGATTTTGCATACTCTCAAATACCTCGATATAAGCCGCAAAATGTATAATCGCATCAAATTTATGCGTAGAAAAAATCTCTTCTAATAACGCAGTATCGGCTAAATCGCACTTGATAAACTCAAATTTCCCCACACTCTCAAGCGCTATTAAAGTCTCTCTTGATCCACTATAAAAATTATCAATTACGGTGATTTTATCGCTATTTTTATGTAAAAGTGCTTTTAAAACATGTGAGCCTATATAACCAGCTCCACCGGTGATTAGGATATTCATTTTTACTCCTTAATTATAATCCAAATAATTTAAGCAATCTTAAAGATTTATAGCTAACATTATATTTATTTTATCGCAAGATTTTGCCTTCTTATCCCTTTAAATTTACTTAAGGTGGTAAAAATTTATGATAATAAATACAGCTAAACAAGTTAAATTAAAAATTAATTTTTATTAATATTTAATTTACTTATGCTAGAATTGCAAAAACTATCACATAAAAAAATGAGACTAATAATACCTAAAGAAAACAAGCAAGCAAAAGCAGCTAAGAGTGTGGTAGATAAACTAAAGCGCTCTAGCTCCCTCTTTGCTTACGCTATTAAAGATTTTGAGTATTTTGAGAGTAAGCTAGATAATTACTATGAATTAAGAGATGAAGCTTGGGAAGCTTGGCACGAATACAACAAAATAAGAGATAGGCTTATAGAAGCCATAGAACGCCTATAAAATCGCTTAAGTAGCCTAAAAAGAAATAAGAGTAGTAAATAGTATTAATAAGATTGTGTAGAAATGGCTTAAAAGGTTAAGCTAAGCTAGGGTTTAGTATAGAAATGGATTTTAGATAGCATTGCCATCCCAGAGTTAGCACTTGTCCCTTTGTGCCTAAAAGCTCACTTAACACCTTGCCACTTCTGCATATTTTATTTGAGTCATAGCCGTGAATATACGCAAATTATGTTTATTCTTTTAATTATTTTTTATTATATTTTGAAGTCTTCTCATTGCTATTTCATAGGCTCTATTTTGATAATCTGTGCTATGAAATTCCAAAGCTCTTAAAAACTCATCATAGAACCTAATTTCTGATTTATATTCACTAAAAAACTTAAAAAGTTTTTTATAGGTAATAATTTCGTATTCTTTATTAGCCACTTCTTTTTTGGCGTTATCATTTCTTAAAATATCGTGGTGATCTGGCACAAGTAAAATACATTTTACTTCTCTAGCTTCAGCACCTTTATCTTTAATCTTGGCAAAATCACGATACTTATCAAGCTGGTTTTCTATTTCTTCATTCATTTTTTCATCATATTTTTTGCCATTTACTCCAGATTTGATTTTATTTTCTATAACAATAGCATGTTTATCATCTTTTATATAAATATCTATATTTTCATCGGTTTCTCTTGTTATTACAGCCATTTTACTATCCATTTGAAATTTTGCGAATTCAAGGCAAAATTTAGCCAATAATTCTCTATCTTCATTAAGAACATAACTTATAATATTTGAAAATGCTAATTCATCATACTCTTTGCCTATCACTTCAAAAAAATTTACATCTTTTATATCTTCATTATTTTTCATTATTTCATCAACACTTTGGCAAGGTTTTTCATCCCAAAATTCTTTTTTATCTAAAAACTCTTGTAGTTTTGAGTCCTTAAGTTTTTCTTCATCTAAATACTCAATTAACGATTGTTTTGCTCTAAAATTAACATAACATTTATTATCGCTAACTTCGTTTTCATTTACAATATAAATTTTTTGTTTTGGCTTTTTAAAAGAACCAACCTTAAAAGTTACATAGACGGTATTTTCTTGTTCGTTAAATAACTCATTTAATGCTTTTCCACCATATTTTATTTTTTCTTCTTTAATGAGTTTTATTTGTTTGTCTTGTTCTTCATCCATAAGCTTATTTCTAGACCCTTTCATAAACTCATCGCTAATCAAACATTCCAAATCGCTGGCATATCCCAAAATTTCCATATGCCCTTGTCCAACACTACGCACCATAAGAACAGCAGCAGCATTTTTTGCTTTAATATTTATTTTTCCATAAGGTGTTATGTAAATATAATGCTCACCATTGTCAGCTTTAAAAAAAATTTATAACTTCATGTCCTAGATTATCATTTAGATAGCCACCACTAAAAACTCTGTTTAAAATTATCATTTTTACCTCTTTTGATTTTTAAAGAATTTTTGAACTCTATCCTTAGTTTTTTAATATAATTTTATCTCACTAAAAACCGCCTATTTTAAAGTAGGAATTTTAGTAAAACTAGCATTTTATGTTGTATTGTTAAATTTAAAAAATTTTTCAAAACAAAGGAATAAAAATGAGATTTTTACAATCAATCTACGAAAGTGAGCAAAAGATAGCGATATAAACATTGATTTAAAAGACTTTAACGAGTTTTTAGGGATTGGTAAGATATCTTTAGAGTAACTTGATGGTTGCGAGAGAGGGACTTGAACCCCCGACCCTCGGGTTATGAGCCCGATGAGCTACCACTGCTCCATCTCGCGTCATAAGAGGTGGATGGGGTAAGAGGATTCGAACCTCTGAATGACAGGACCAAAACCTGTTGCCTTACCGCTTGGCGATACCCCAATCTAAAAATGAGTTGGAATTATACTATATCTTTTGCCTTTTGTCAAGCATTTTGGCAAAAATTACTCAAAATTATCAAATTTATAATAAATAAATTTGCTTAATATTATAAAAATTTTTGATAAATGTAATTTTCATTTATTATATTATAAAGTTAGTTTAAGCTAGATCATAGTTTTATGATCCAGTTGACTATTAGAATTTATAGTTATATCCTAAATATAAGCCGTAGTTTGTCTCTTTTACATCTTTTAATTCAAATTTCGATACTTTTTTGTAATCTGTTCTGTCTGTTTTGAAGCCAAACTCTAGCTCGTTATTTTTATCGATTGAGTAAATTCCACCTAGTTTTGCACCTATTATCCAGCCATTTGTGTTAGCTTTGCCTTCGCCTTCAGGTTTTAATGTCAATCTAGAATAGCCAGTATATGGACCAACTGCTAGTTTAAAATTATCTGTTATAGATGGAGTATAGTCAGCTCCAACGATAAATTTATGAGTTAGCCATTTTAGTTTAAAATTGTCTCCATCTTCATCGACTTTTGTTTTGCTAGTTTGAAAATCATAAACATAAGAGCCATAAACTCTATACATATCAAAATCATAACCGCCTTTTATGCCAATTCCAGTTTGAGCTTTTTTGAAAGTTTCTTTTTCACCATCATTTAATTTCATTTTTAAATTTGATTTAAAAGAGTAATCACTCTCAACACCGATAAATGCACCCTCAGCAAGTGCAAACGAGCAGGCCATAGAGGCAACAAGACAAATTTTTAAAGTAGAATTTATCATTCTATCTCCTTATTTTAAAGTATTGAAGTGTAATTATACCACCCATTAATTTAAACTTAAATTACCATCAGTTGTTTTAAATTTTTTACGAAAATATTAATTTTTGTATTTAAAAATGAAAATTGAAATAATCATAAATTGATTTATCTCTTTTAAATTTTAGTATCAATTATAGATTTAATTTTCTTAAGATTACAAAGATGAATTTATAAAAATTGTTTATAGGTAAGATTTAGAGCGAATTTGCCCTAAATCTTTAGCGGTATTAATGTAATTTAGACCAAATTTTGCGTTTCCAAGCCCAAGCAAATACGCTAAGAATAGCAAAATAGATCATAATATAAATACCAGTTGTCTCTCGCTCATCTTTTTTACTATCACCAGACTCTCTCATATACTCAATAACTTGCTTTTGTGCTTTCTCATTTAAGCCAACACGAGGCATAGATGTGCCTGGAAGCATTTTTTGAGTATCGTTGATAAAATTATTTAAATATAATTCATCTCTTGATCTAATATACATAGATAGATCTGGTGGGGTCATTCCTAGATAGTTTGATATGCTTTGTTTATTACCATTTGCAAATACATTTACATATTTCATATCATGGCATCTAGCACAAGACTCAACAAACACATCTCTATCGCTCATCTCTTTTGGTGCTATGCTTTTAAAGTATGCTACTAAATCGGCAACTTCTTGATTTAGATCGCCACCAGCACCATAGAATGCTGTCATAGGAAATGGATTTGTATCATTAAATTTATGCGTAACCTTTAATGCCATAGCTGGATCTTTGATAAGAGCAGCTAAGAATTTACCATCATAAAGATAACCAATATTGCTTAAATCTGGTGGAGCAATGCCATAAGCTTCACTAGCACTCTTATCATCCATAGCTGGTTCAAATCCTGCTGATTTTATACTATGGCACGCTGTACAGCCAGCTGCTACTACTAGATTTTGACCTGAAGTAGCATCGCCCTTAGCAAGATCAATGCTATTTATATCAGCCCAAAAAGAGCTATATTTTTCTAATTGAGCTTTAGCACTCTCTAAAGTCTTAGAAGCACCATCGATCGCAGTGGCATCACCGCTAGCTTGAGCAGCTTTTAAGGCGGTTTCAGCTTTTTCTACATTAGTCTTTGCTAGATTTATATCCTCTTTAGCAAAATCAAAATTTGCCGGTTCAACATGAGGGTGTAAAACTGAGTGCGCATAAGGCTCAACACCCCAATAAATAGCACCCGTAACAATGACTACAATTAAAAACGCTTTTAATTCTTTCATCTATTTGCCTTTCTTTCCTTGATTGTGATGATAGGAAGCACTACAAGTAGCAACACAAGGAAGCCAACTGATGAGAAGAATCCTATCCAAGCATTAAATCCTGTTGGAGGAAGTTTGCCATATACTGTTAGGATAATTAAATCAATTATAAGTAGCCAAAACCATACAAAAAAGCCTTTTCTTTTATGTGCTGGAGCCACGACATCACTTCTATCATATAAAGGCATAAAAAATAGCGAAATACCCGCAAAAGCCATAGCTAAAGCACCTATATCAGCTGCCTTTATAGGTCCAATATCAAAGAAGAAACCACGCAAAATCTCATATTGCCACAAGAAATACCACTCAGGATAGATATGAGTTGGAGTCTTAGCGGCATTAGCTGGGTCAAAGTTGATTGGATCCATAGCAAAATTAAAATGGAAGCTTACTAAATAGAAGAAGAATATCATAAATAAAGATACATAAAAGAAGTCTTTACTTAAAAATCCAGGCCAAAATGGGATAACTTTTGAATTTACAGTATCGCCTTTTAGATATTTTTCAGCTTCAAGCTCAAAATCTATCTCTTCACCTTCAAGGTTATTTACATGTGGAACTCTTAGAGTATAAAAATGCACCCCTATAACCATAATAATAACGATTGGTAGCAAGCATACATGAAGCATAAAAAATCTTGTAAGTGTAGGATCGCTAACTGCATAATCCCCTCTAATCCACTCAACCAACGCATCACCAATAAATGGAATTCCACCAAACAATTGAGTGATAACTTGTGCTGCCCAGTAGCTCATCTGCCCCCATGGTAGCATATATCCGCTAAAAGCTTCAGCTGAGAATATCAAGAAAAGCAACATACCGCTAATCCAGATCATCTCACGACCCTTTTTATACGAACCATAGTAAATTCCAACAAATGCGTGGATATAGATAATTAAGAAAATTACAGACGCTGCAACTGCGTGAATATGGCGCCATAGCCAACCATACTCGACCTCTTTCATAATAGTGTAATTCACACTATCAAATGCCAAATTCGCATCTGGTTTATAATACATTAAAAGCAATAAACCGCTAATAAAAAGCAGAGTAAATAAAACGGTTAAAACCACGCCCATTGCCCAAAGAAAGTTAATATTTTTTGGTATCCAATACTGCCCTGCTAATACATTCCATAATTTTGTAAGAGCTATACGCTGATCAAACCAATCTCTTACGCTTGTAGCTTTTGTAATGTGTGCCATAAATCCTCCCTTATGCTGTTGCGACTAATTTTTTGTACTCAGGCCCCTCTTCGCCTAGCACAAGCTTAGTCCCATCAATTTTAAATGGTGGAATATCCAGCGGACGAGGTGGCGGCCCAAACACATTCATGCCATCAGAATTAAACTCACCACCATGACAGGCGCATTTAAACATCTTATCACTAGCACTCCAGCTAGGTATGCACCCAAGGTGAGTACAAAGACCTATTGTAACTATATAGTTTTCATTTCCTACAACTACATCTCTTGAAGGATTAGCCTTCATACTCTCATCTTTTTTGATGATAAAAATAGGCTTTTTACGCCACTCTACTTGGCGAAATTCGCCAGGCTGCATAGGGCTTAGATCTACTGTGGTAAAACCAGCTGCCTTAACGCTAGGAAGTGGATCCCAAGACTTTTTCATCCCAACCAAAGCAAAAGCACCGCCCACAGCTGCGACAGCACCAAATGCCATTCCGATGAAATCGCGTCTTTCTTGCTTTTGAATAGACATTTTTTTCCTTTCTATTATTTTGATTATTGCCACTAAATTTAAGCTAACTTTTATATTATAAAAGCGAAACTAAACCCATAATTCTACCATTTTAAAGTTAAAATTTTATTTAATTAGAATTAATTTTAGTAAAGAAATTAGCTAGGCTCAAAGCTTAGCTAAATTTATGATGTTTAATAGCAATATGCAAAATATCTATGGCTGCTGGGGTGATTCCGCTGATATTTGAAGCTGCCGCAAGAGTTGGTGGAGTAAATTTAATAAGCTTTTCAACCACCTCATTACTCAACCCGCTAATTGATTTAAAATCCAAATCGCTTGGGATTTTAATATCCAAAAGCCCTTTCATCTTCTCAACTTCTATGTGTTGCTGGGCGATGTAATGGTAGTATTTTGCCTCTGTTAGAATTTGGTTTATAGACTCTTTGCTTAAATTTTCAAAGAATAAATCAAGCTTTCTAAGCTTATCTTCATCAAAGCTCTTTCTAGCTACCAATTTTTGTAGCGTTATCTTCTCATTTATTGGCTCTTCGCCCATATCTGCTAAAAACTCAAGAGTATCTTTATTTGGCGTAATCTCATTAGTAAGCAAAAGCTCCATCGCTTTTTGCAATTCATCTTTTAAAGCCACAACCTCATCATAAGCCTCTTTTGGTAATAATCCTATATCAAATCCATATTTGCTAAGTCTTAAATTTGCGTTATCTTCCCTTAAAAGTAGCCTAAATTCCGCCCTACTAGTAAACATTCTATATGGCTCTTTTGTCCCTTTTGTGACTAGATCATCTATTAAAACACCTATATAGCTCTCATCTCTGCGAAGTATCAATGGCTCTTTATTTTGTAAATTTAAAGTAGCATTAATCCCAGCCATAAGCCCTTGAGCCGCAGCCTCTTCATATCCTGTAGTTCCATTTATCTGCCCGGCTAAATATAACCCACTAATCTTTTTTGTCTCTAGTGTGTGCTTAAGCTCGGTTGGATTGACATAATCATATTCTATAGCATATCCATGACGGACAATAATCGCATTTTCAAAGCCCTTAATCGACCTTAGCATTGCTACTTGCGCATCATATGGAAGTGAGGTTGAAAAGCCGTTTATATAGTATTCAGTAGCCTCTAGAGTTTGAGGCTCTATAAATAGATGATGGCGCTCCCTATCTCCAAAGCGATTTATCTTATCTTCGATGCTTGGGCAATACCTTGGCCCTACCCCTTCTATCTGCCCTGTAAATAGTGGAGCTCTATTGAAATTTGATCTTATAATATCATGCGTGGTTTCATTGGTATAAGCTATATAGCATGGGAGCTGCTTTTTGCTCCAATTTTTACTTCTAAAGCTAAATGGCTTTGGATTGGTATCGCCATCTTGAATTTCCAAAACGCTAAAATCAATCGAATTTGCTAATACCCTTGGGCAAGTCCCAGTCTTTAATCTACCCATTTCAAGCCCAAGAGATGATAGTGAGCTTGATAGCTCTTTTGAGCTTAATTCCCCTACACGACCAGCTTCAAGCTTATTTGTGCCCACATGGATTAAGCCATTTAGGAATGTTCCTGTTGTTATGATGAGTTTATCACAGCTATACTCATTATCTAAGTGGGTTTTAACTCCTATAATTTTTGAATTTAATGTTAAAATCTCAGTAGCGATCTCTTGAGTGATCTGTAAATTTGGAGTATTTAAAAGCAAATTTCGCATATAAATTCTATATCTATCCATATCGATTTGAGCTCTACTACCACGCACGGCTGGACCTTTGCTCTCATTTAATAGTCGAAACTGAATCCCACACTCATCAGTAGTAAGACCCATTTGACCGCCTAAAGCATCTATCTCTTTAACCAAATGCCCCTTAGCTAATCCTCCAATAGCTGGATTACAACTAGCTGCGCCTATTTGCTCTGCTAAGATGGTTATAAGTAGGGTTTTAGCTCCCATTTTAGCCGCAGCTAAGGATGCCTCAATCCCAGCGTGTCCTCCACCAACTACGATAATATCATACTTCATAATTTGCCTTGTAATTTTTAGGGGCGATTTTACCTAATTTATAGTAAAAGATTTATAAATTGAATCTTGTATTTTTGGTTGAATTTAGAAAAAATAGCTATAATTTGGCTATTTAAATTTGGGGTGATTATGTTTAATGGTCTAATTCGTGAGATTGGCATTGTGCGTAGCTTTGATGGTAAAAATCTAAGCATAAAGGCTACTTATAAGCCAAATTTAGGTGATAGTATAGCTGTAAATGGCGCTTGCTTGAGTGTGACAAACATTGATAAAGATGGATTTGTAGTAGAATTAAGTAGTGAAAGTGCTAATATATTAGCCTTAGAAAATTATAAAGATAGGGTTCATATAGAACCAGCTATGAGGATTGGCGATAGGATTGATGGGCATTTAATGCAAGGCCATATAGATGCAATCGGAGTGATAAAAAGCATTAAAAAATTACAAACTGGGGTGGATTTTATCATAGAATTGCCAGATGAAATTTTACATTTAGTGGCAAATAAGGGAGCTATCGCAGTTGAGGGGGTGAGCTTAACCATTAATGATATTAGCTCAAATTTAATGCGTCTAACCCTAATCCCTATAAGCATGAAAGATACGCTATTTGGAGAGTTTAAAGTAGGTAGGAGAGTTCATATAGAAAGCGATATTTTAGCTCGTTATATTGATAGAATTTTAAACTCAAAAAGCCAAGCTCTTACTTGGCAAAAGGCTGATTTTTATGCTAGTATCTATTGATGATGATAAAATAATTGCTGGATTTACAACTAAATTTGGCGGAGTTAGCAATGGCGTTTATGGGAGTTTGAATTTAGCTTATCATGTCGGCGATAGTAGCCAAAATGTAAGGCAAAATAGAGATATTCTAGCTAGTAAAATTGGGGCTAAAAATTTAATTTTTATGGAGCAGATACACTCTGATTTTGTGATGGAGTATAGCGGATTAAATTTGCCACCTTGTGATGCGATTTTTACCCATTTAAAGGGCGTTGGGATTTGCGTTATGGTGGCTGATTGTGCTGCGGTTTTGCTCTATGATAAAAAGCTAGGCGTAGTTGCTGCTATCCACGCTGGTAGGGCTGGAGTAGTATCAAAAATAGTTAGCAAAACTATCGATAAAATGGGCTCAAACCCTAAAAATATAAAAGCCATAATCGGACCAAATATCAAAAAAAATTGCTATGAGATAGGGGATTTGGATCTTGGGGAATTTAATAAATTTAAAGATAATGCTAAATTTGATATAAATGGGGCTTTGAGAGCTGAGCTTAATACTCTTGGGGTGGTAGATTATGAATTTAGCGATATTTGCAACCATTGCGATGAGAGATTTTACTCATATAGAAGGGATAAAATCACAGGTAGATTTGCTGGATTTATAATGTTAAAGGGGTGAAAATGTATGAGAGATATACAGATATAGAGCTTTTAAAAATTTCGCAAAATGCTAGAAATTATGGATTAGAATTTGGAGAAAATATCGCACTTTTAGAGCTATTTTTCAAGGCTAAAAATTTTGAAATTCAAGGCTATGATTTAGAAAAAATCGCCCAAATATTTAACTCATTAGAAAATATAAAAGAGAAATTCCAACTCAGCAAATAATAAGTTAAATTTAGATAGAATGCCACCTTCATTTCACATACGCTAATCCTTGTTTAGTTGCAGCAAATGCCGCTGTTAAGGAGCGTAGAGGGAATAAACTAAATTTAATTTTAAGGAGAAACTCATGGTAACTATGAGAGATTTACTAGAGTGCGGTGTGCATTTTGGTCACCAAACAAGACGCTGGAATCCAAAGATGAAAAAATTCATTTTTGGCGAGAGAAAAGGCATTTATATAATAGATTTACAAAAAACTATTAGATATTTTAGATACACATATAATATAGTAAGAGACGCCGCAGCTGAAGGCAAAACTATACTATTTGTCGGCACTAAAAAACAAGCTGGTATCGCAGTAAAAGAGTATGCTGAAAAATGCGGTATGCCATATGTAAATCACAGATGGCTTGGCGGTATGATGACGAATTTTGGGACAATTAGACAATCTATAAGAAAGCTTGAAGTTATAGAAGCTATGGAAGAAGATGGCTCTATAAATTTATTAACTAAAAAAGAAGCCCTAATGCTTCGCCGTAAAAAAGAGAAATTAATCGCAACTCTAGGCGGTATTAGAAATATAAAAACACTTCCTGATATGATATTTGTAATCGATACAGTAAAAGAGAAGATCGCCGTTGCAGAAGCTAACAAATTGAAAATACCAGTTGTAGCACCAATCGATACAAACTGCGACCCAGATATTATCGACTACCCAATTCCAGGCAATGATGATGCGATAAGGAGCGTTCAACTATTCTGCCAAGAGATGGCTGAAGCGATAAATGAAGGTAAGGCTCTAAGAGATCAAGATGAGACCATAGAAGAGATAGAAGCTCCAACTCAAGAAGAGAAAGATGAAGTATTAGCAGAAGCTATGTTTGAAAGCGAGGAAGAGTAATGGAAATTAGCGCAGGTATGGTAAAAGAGCTCCGTGAAAGCACCGGAGCTGGTATGATGGACTGCAAAAAGGCTCTTCAAGAAGCTAATGGAGATATGGAAAAAGCAGTTGATATACTAAGAGAAAAAGGTCTTGGTAAGGCTGCTAAAAAGGCTGATCGCCTAGCTAGTGAAGGTCTTGTAAGTGTGGTTGTAAGTGATGATAATAAAACAGCAACTATCACAGAGATTAACTCTGAAACTGACTTTGTGGCTAAAAATGCAACCTTTGTCGATCTAGTTAAAAATACAACTCTTCATGTACAGACAAACTCAATCACTACAGTTGATGAGCTAAAAGAGTCTAGCATAGGCGGAGTTAAATTTGAAGAGTATTTCCAAAGCCAAATCGCAACTATCGGCGAAAATTTAGTTGTAAGAAGATTTGAAACTATCAAAGTTAGTAAAAATGGGATTGTAGCTGGATATATCCACTCAAATAGCCGTGTGGGCGTTCTTATTGGTGCGGCTTGTGATTCTGAAGAGACAGCTAGTAAAATCCACGATTTCTTAAGAAATCTTTGTATGCACGCAGCTGCTATGAAGCCTCAAGTCATCAGCTATAAAGAGTTTGACCCTGAATTTATAGAAAAAGAGTATCTAGCTCTTAAAGGTGAGCTTGAAAAAGAAAACGAAGAGCTAGTTCGCCTTAAAAAGCCACTTCACAAAATACCAGAATTTGCTAGCCGTGCTCAATTAAGCGATGAAGTAATAGCTAGAGCAACTGAGAATTTAAAAGAAGAGCTAAGAAAACAAGGCAAACCTGAAGCCATCTGGGATAAAATCCTTCCAGGTCAAATCGATAGATATATAGCAGATAATACTCAATTAGACCAACGACTTACTCTTTTAGGGCAATTCTATGTAATGGATGATAAAAAAACTATTGAGCAAGTTATCACTGAAGAGGCTAAAAAACTTGGCGGTCAAATAGAAATCGTAAGCTATGTAAGATTTGAAGTAGGTGAAGGTCTAGAGAAAAAGAGCGAAGACTTTGCAGCTGAAGTAGCCGCTCAAATGGCTTAATAATGCTAAAAGCGTTGAATTTATCTCATAAATTTGACTATCAGCTTTTTAATAATATAAACTTAGATATAAAACCAGCTACCACCACCGCTATTATGGGGGTAAGTGGTAGCGGTAAATCTACAATTTTACACATTCTATCCACCCTTTTAAAACCAGTTAGCGGTGAAGTTATATACAACGATAAATCGCTTTATAATCTAACTAGCGATGAGCTTTTAAAAATTCGCAGATATGACTTTGGCATTATCTTTCAAGCACACTATCTATTTAAGGGGTTTAATGGGTTTGAAAATATCGAGCTTGCTACAATACTAAGCGGTCAAAAAATAGAAGCAAAACTATTAAAAGCTCTAAATATAGATAAGGTAATAAATCAAAAAATAGGCGAACTTAGCGGCGGACAGCAACAAAGAGTTAGTATCGCTAGAGTTTTAGCTAAAAAACCTAAAATAATATTTGCAGATGAGCCAACTGGAAATTTAGATCAAATAACCGCTAAAGAGGTAATGAGCATAATATTTGACTATGTAAAGAGCAATGAAGCTGCTTTGGTATTAGTAACTCACGATGAATATATGGCTAAATTATGCGATGATAGCTATCAATTAGCTAACTACACTCTAACTAAAATTTGATAATTATTAGGTTTATTTATAATTTTTAATAGAAATATAATGTATCCTTTATTAATTCTTAAATATATTTTTAAAATCTATATATTTTAAGTATAATTTAATATATAAATAGATAATATTGTAAAAACTATTTTTAAGGATATAAAATGGTAAGAATGACAATGCTTCAACATGCTTGTGTGCCAAAGGAGCTTCATCAAACATATGATCTATTAAAAATACTAGAAAAACAAGAGGAAGGGAAAAAAGATAATAAAGATGATAAAATCAAAGTTGAACTTAATAGTAGTACGATAAATCAAACTACTATTAATAGCGATAATAAGCTAGATATTTTGGCTTAATATATAAATTTATAATTTATAGCGATTATCTATCTATAAATTATAAGATTTAAATTAGCAATATTATAAATTTTATTTATAAAGCTTTGTAAAAAAATAGAGCTAAAAGCTTGGATTACCAAACCCAATAATCCAGCCTAAGCTACCAAATAGATTAAATCACGCATAAATTTATCTTTTTACTACCCTGCATGGATTTCCATAGGCTAAGCTACCTTCTAAAATATCTTTAACTACGACACTTCCAGCACCTATGACTATATCTTGCTTTATTTTAATCCCTTGAATTACGCTACTTCCTATCCCTATCCACGATCGTTTGCCAACGCTTACAGCACCGGCTATAGCTACCCCTGGGCAGATATGAGCAAAATCATCTATTAGACAATCATGCTCTATTATAGCACCGCTATTTACGATAACTCCACTTCCAATTACGCTATTAGCATTTATTATCGCTCCTGGCATAACCACGCTTCCAACGCCGATTTTAACACTATTAGATATGATGGCTGTAGGGTGGATTAGCGTAATTAACTCAAATCCGCTTGATAAAACCAAATTTTGTACTCTCGCTCTAGCCTCAGCATTGCCAATAGCGATTATAACTGGATATTTTGGTAGATTTGGGCTAAATTTCAATCCATCATTATCATCTAAAAATATCAAATTCTCATATCCATTTGCCCTAGCAATATCAGCTACGACCTTAGCATGACCGCCATTGCCATAGATATAAAGGCTAGTTGCAGCCATTGAATTTCTCCGTAGTTGCCATACCATCTTTATTTACTCCATCTTTTTTTATCACCTTTTTGATGGTTTGTATGGCGATTTTTATATCTAAAAATAAGCTTAAATTATCAGCATAAAATGTATCAAATTTAAATTTCTCCCCCCAGCTTATAGCGTTTCGCCCATTTACTTGAGCTAGACCTGTGATACCTGGACGGACATTATGGCGGCGTTTTTGCTCCTTTGAGTATAGCGGTAGATACTCGACTAAAAGCGGTCTAGGTCCTATAAAGCTCATATCGCCTTTTAATACATTAAAAAGTTGTGGTAGCTCATCTATGCTAAGCGCTCTAATCTTTTTGCCAAATTTGCCAAGGCGAATCTCATCGCTTAGCAAATTCCCATCACTATCTCTCTCATTACTCATTGAGCGAAATTTGTAAATTTTAAATATCTTTTCATCCTTGCCAGGACGAGACTGGGTAAATATCACAGGAGAGCCAAGCTCTCTTTTGATAGCAAAACAGGCCCATATCATCACAGGCAAGGTCAAAATAATCAAAATCAAAGCACCTAAAATATCAAATACTCTTTTAAAAAAATATCTATACACCTGCTAATGCCTTATAAAATTTAATATATTTTGTTGTTATAAGAGGTTGATTATAATTAGCCAATACTATATCTCTAGCATTTTTACCCATCTTAGTAGCTAATAAGCTATCATCTAAAAGAGTTGCTATCTTATTTGCTAAATCGACTGGATCTCTTATCTTGCAAATTAAGCCACTAACGCCATCATCTATAGCCTCCACGCATCCATCGCAGTTGCTTACAACTGATGGTTTAGCCATACTCATAGCCTCTAAAATAGTGCGAGCAAACCCCTCTTTATAACTTGGCAAAACAAACATATAGCAAGATACTAGCATATTTGCTATCTCATCACTCCAGCTTATGTGGGTTACATTGGTGCTAGATAAAAAGCTCTCATCAATGCTTGATGGATTATTAGGGTCGCTTGAGCCTACAAATACAAATTGACAATCATCTCTATCTTTTAATATCCTAGCTGCTTGGTAAAACTCCATAACACCTTTATCTTTTAATGCTCTAGCTACCATTAATATAATTTTTTTATCGCTATTAAAGTTATATGGATTGAGAATTTGTGGGTTAAATTTATTTGCATCCACGCCTACGCTTTTTATGCGAATGACCTTACTCTTTGGGATTAGATGATGATTTAGCATATAGTTTGGATCTGAATCATTAACAAAAATTGTAGCATTTGAGAGTCTAAAAGTGATAAAATATAGGATTTCAATAATATATCTAACAGCTATATTTTTAAATGAATTTGATGTGTAAAAGCTACCTAGCCCTTCAACTAAATTTACTATATATTTTATACCAGCTCTTTTAGCGGCTAGTGTGCCAAATATATTTGATTTGTGAGCTGAAGTTTGGATTAAATCCAAATTTAATGATTTTAATAATTTTGTTAAATTTTTTGTATCTTTAAACACCCTAAATGGATTTAAACTAGCCTTATCAATATCATAATTTATAAGCCTAAATTCCGCTTTAATCAGCTCATTATAACTACCCTTTGGCACAATAGCGATCACCTCATGCCCTAAATCCTTTAAAGCTTGCATAATAGGCAATCTAAAGTGATATATACTCATATCTGAATGGGATAAAAATCCTATTTTCATAGTGCTACCTTTTTAATTTATATACCTTAGCAGTTGGGTCTAATATCACAGGCTCAAATGGCGTTTTTTCATAATTCTCAAGCACATAAAGCTGGATAAAAGTGCTATTAAACATCTCCTTATCAAGCAAGATAAATCGCCCATAATCAACCATATAAATCAGATAAATATCAGCTAGATTATCTATATTGTGTATGCTCTTACTAAGTTTCATATTCTCATCATATTTGGTTTCTATGTAGCTATTTACTCTAAATTTTTGACCATTTAAATCGATATAGGTGGCGTCATTTGAGATTATTATCCCATTATTTAGAGCAATTCCATCTTTTATTTGAGTGAAATTTGTAGCCACTACAAAGAACGGATCGGCCCACTCCTTGCCATTTAATAGATCCAAACGAGAAAATTTGCTAACTATAGGGAATATTCCTAGCATTCTATCTGGCAAAAAGTAGTATATATCACGACTTTTTTGTGGTAGATTAAATTTATCACTTTTAATATCGCTTAAAAATTTAGTTAAATCACTATAGTTATAATCTTTTAAGATTTGCTCTAAATTTTTGCCACCATAATCCTTCTCATAGCCCATTTGTGTATATTCTACCTCAAGTCTAGCCATATTGGCTGAGCTACTTGGTGGCATAGTTAGAGCATAACTAACTGCGTAATTCTCCCTGCCTAAATGCTTTCCACCATCAATTAGCGTCTTTGTATCGCTATAATATCTAATCACATATCCATAATCCCACCAAGCTAAGGTATAATCCTCCCTATCAGCTACCTTGCCTAATCTATCTAAAACGCTTACTTCTGTATTAAATAGCACACTTGATGGCTTATAATAATATATGTGTATAAGCGATGGGATTAGGGCTAAAACGCTTATAATCCCAGCTATTAAATTTAATCTTTTAACTTTTAATCTCTCAAGCATATAAAAAAGCAAAAATCCAAATCCCATAGCTATAATCGGAACCGCATAAATAGTAAATCTCAACCCACCCTTAAGAGCTAAAAAGCCAAGTCCAACCATAGGAATAGCTACTAAAAAAATCTTAAATTTCCTACAAAGAAGTATATACCCTATCACCCCAGCGATAAATATAATCCAATGTCCGCTAATCCTTTGAGTAAATAGCCCTAAATCTATTCTACCTGATTCCATAATAGTCTGATTGACATTATAAAAATAAAATTCAACCGAACTACTATCTCCAAGACTTCTAAATAGATAAAATTTAGCTTGAAACCATATAGGATTTAATCCACCAAAGATCACAAAAAGCGATAAAACCAGCACAAAAAGCAAGCTCATCACCCTAAAATTTAGCAAATTTGACCTAAAATATATAAGCCCAAATAGCCCCAAAATCAAAGCCAATCTAAGCATATACCAAGCCGCACTAATAGCTAAAATCATAAATAAAATAGCCTGGTAATTACGCAAATTTTTACGCTCAAAAATCAGAGTATAAATAGCATAAAATATACTCATACCAACGCATAAAGTATAGCTAGATGGATACCACCAATTATACACTAGCATTGAAAAAGCGATGATTAAAAAAGATATTAAATCCCCTTTAAAGTGTAGCCTAATTAACCCCCAAATAGTAAAAAGCGGTAAAACGATAACAAGCATATCCGTATCATAATACCCAGCCATTGTGCGATTATAGTAGCTATTTGCGATAGAGCCAAGCAAACTAGCGACAAAAAACGCCTTAGCATAGCCAAATTCCCTACCTATTAATATCATCGGAATTACAATAAGTGAAGATAAAAATATACTTAAATACAATATAATTGTCTCTAGGCTAAATGGCAAAATTTTAGCTAATAAAAAAGTCAAGGTAGAAAGCGGTGCTCCATAGTAGCTAAGGTCATTTGGCTGATGAAAACCAGCTATCATATCCCTAGCACCCTCAGCATAAGCGTAGCCATCATTTGTGCTTATCATTAATTGGTTATTCCATATAAAATCGCTATAGCTACTTGCCCATATCACCCACTCCATTCTGCATAATAAAGCAAAGAAATAGGCTATTAAAATAAATATTGTAATTTGGTATCTATTTAAAATTTGCATATATTGCCTCTAACTCATCTATAAGATTTTTTGCTACTATCTTTTTATCAAATTCTCTAGCCCTTATAATAGCGTTTTTTTCATAATATTTGACAAAATCTGGCTCATCGATCGCCCTTTGCATAGCCTCTTGCGTTGCTTTTTGATCGCCAGTAGGCACAAGATAGCCCCATTGATTATCCCCAATTAGCTCTCTAGCACCGCTTTTATGATCGCTTGAAATTACTAATTTTTCACACGCTAAGGCTTCTATTAAAGCATTTGAAAATCCTTCAAATAAGCTTACAAAGACAAAAGCATAGCATTTTGCCATATATTTATATGGATTGTTATCAAATCCTAGCAAAAATACTCTATTTTCTAAATTCAACTCCCTTATCAACGCTTCTAATTTACCCCGTAAAACTCCATCGCCTAAGATAATTAGCGATTTATCGCAGTTTTTTAATCCCGCATAAGCTTTGATTAAAAGCTCATGATTTTTCCCACTATCTAATCTTCCCACACTTAGGAAAAACTCCTCCTTAAACTCAACTAACTCACTAGCTTTTTTTTGAATATCTTCAATGTCAATTGCGTTATAAAGCACTTTCATCTTATCCTTGCTAATGCCAAAATTATCGCTTAAATCGCTTAAATTCCCAAGGCTATTTGGATAGATGAAATCCGCCTTTGGATATAGCCATCTAAGTAAAAATTTGCTTATTTTAGACTTTAGAGTATTACTCGCATACAACACAGATGGGGTGGAGCACTCATTTAATACCAAGGGCTTTTTATCCCCAAAAATCCTAGCCAAAGCCGCTACATAGCAGGGGCGATTCATCCATACAAAGTGCAAGTTAGTCCCAAGCTCATCGCATAATTTTTTATATTTTAAAGCCAAAAATGGAAGTTTAGCAAATTTCAAAAATCCATTTTCAAATGGCTTTGAATTCTCCAAATAACAGATTTTAACAGAGTGAGGAATTTTATATGATATTGTATTATTCATCAAAACCAGATATACCTCATATCGCTTTATAAGCTCATTAAGTAGATTTGAGACCACTCTTTCAGCCCCACCGCCAGCCATTGAGTAGATAAATAGAGAGATTTTTTTCATTATTTTCCTTTTAACTCTTTGATTAGCTCCTCCCATTTAAGGACTATGCTTTGTGAGGAAAACCTATCTAAATTTATATTTTTTACTAAATTTTCTCTTAAATTTTCATCTTTAATCGCCCTTATGATAGAGTTGCTTAGTGCCTTTGGGCTAAAATCTTTAGCTATTAAAGCATCTATGTTATCACGCAATATCTCTAAAGCCCCAGCCGTTGGAGTGCTAATCCTAACTACTCCATAAGCTCCAGCCTCATTTAATACATTACCAAATGCCTCGCTAAGGCTAGGCAAAACCAAAATCTCTGCTCTTTGATATAGCTCTTCTATCTTGCTAATATGCCCTAAAAATTCAATATCTAGCCCCAAATTTTTAGCCTTTAGCTCAAGCTTTTTACGCTCACTACCATCTCCAGCGATTATAATCTTATACCCATTTAAAAGATTTTTATCTATTAAAGCAAGTGCTTCTAAATATAAATCATACCCCTTTACAGGCTCAAGCCTTCCCACGCTTAGGATTAGTTTCTCCTTTTTAATGCTATTTTGAGCTTTGAGATATAGCGGATTATATATAATTTTGCAATTTTTAACAAAATTATAATACTCCTTATCTACCTTGCTAAGCACTACTAAAGCATCGCAAAATCTATAGCTAATATCTCGTATTTTACGCCAAATTCGTGATTTTAGCAGATTATAACTAACATGCTCAGTAGCTATAATTTTAGGCTTTAAAAAGATAGTTGAGATAATCAAATTTATATTTGTTTGATCCATAAATGAGATGATTATATCAGGATTGCTCTTTTTTACATAGGCTCGGATTTTTAAAAATTTGCTAAATTTGCTTAGATAACTTCTATTTTCATAGATATTTAAATGCGTTAATTTACCGCTAATTTTATATAAATTTAAGTTCTCTTCAAAATAAATAGTCTCTATTTGATGATTTTTGCCAAGCTCACAGCTTAAAAGCTCCACCACCCTCTCAGCACCGCCATTTCTAAGAGCTGATATTACTAGCATTATTTTCACTTTATCGCCTTATTTATGAGATTTAGCCAATCTTGATAGATATTTTCTAAGCCAAATTTCGCCCTACTATTAAAGCCATTTTTTGCTAATTTATCTCTTAAATTCTCATCATTTATAACCAAATTTAACTTCTTAGCTAAGCTTTTAGGGCTAAAATCATCACTTATCAATCCATCTTCGCCATCGCAAATTAGCTCACAAGCCCCGATTGTAGGCGTAGCAACTCTAGCAACTTTATAAAAACAAGCCTCTATCAAAGCATTGCCAAGTCCTTCATTTCGTGAGCTAGATACTATGATTTTAGCTCGTTTATAGTGGCTTTGAATATCGCTAATTCTACCTAAAAATTTAATTTTATCACTACTAAACTCATCTTTTAATCTCTTAAACTCACCGCCATCGCCACAAATCTCAACTGCGTAATTGCCCAAATTACAATATTTAAGCGAATTTAAAAATATATCGCACCCCTTTATATTTTCCAATCTCCCTACAAATAGTATTAAATTCTCCTTTCTATCTTGACTTTTCCCATCAATATCGCCAAAAAATGGATTATATATCACAGATCTATTTTTCACATAGCTATAATATTGATAATCACTCCTACTAAGCACAGATAGCCCATCGCAAAGCGGATATAAGAGTCTTTTAGCTATTTTCCACTTCCAAGACAAAAGGCTATGATGGCTATGCTCGGTGATTATTAATCTTTGCTTTGAGCCTAAATTTGCCATCAAACAAAGCAAATTTGTGCTATCCATAAAGCTTATTATAATATCATACTTACTACTTTTAAAAATCTTTCTAAGAGCAAAAATCTTGCTAAATCGCTTTTTTAAATTTACCAAAAATCCGCCATTTAAAGCGGGTAAATTTATAATTTTAATACTTTTTTCAATCTCATAAAATGGCTTTTGATTATCAAATTTAATAATATCCACGCTATACTCATAGCTTAAGCGATTTGCTATTAGGCTAAGCACCCTCTCAGCACCGCCAAATCCAAGCGTAGTTATAACAAATCCAACTCTCAAAATCTCCCCCTAATCTTGCTTATCAAACTCGCCCTTTCCTTGCTACTAAGTATCATCACAAAAGCGATTAAATATCCAAAAATCAAAATAAAACCAAAATATAGTAAAAAATCAAACCAATTAGCGATATTTATCATATTTGAAACCGGATAGATAATAGCTACAATCAAAGCAAATACCATAAGATTTTTAAAATAAATAGGATAAAATGAGCCTAGCTTAAGACCTAAATTTGCCCCAGCATTAGCAATGTCAAATAGCGTAATCTTAAGCACAATTCCAACACTAATAGATATAGCTATCTCCTTTAACCCAAACTCAAAAAATATTAATCCAATAATTTGAATGCAAAATACACAAATAGCCATAAATAGCGTTACTAAAGCTGGTCGCTTAAGCTTATCTGTGATTAAATTTATACTAATTAGTGGTCTAGAACTAGCAAAAACAATAGATGGTAAAAGCGATATTAATACCAGCTCATAGATATACTCTATCTGGCTTAAACTCTTAAAAGGTAGCCAAAGCTTATAAAACTCATCAGCCAAAACCATAAAAACCGCAATCGGTGGCAACGCTATAAAACTTATGCTTTTAAGGGCTAAAATCACCTCATCTCTAAGCGGTTTATTATCTGAGTGTAGCTTAATAAATCGTGGATTCCAAGCCACTGCTGTTGTGATGACAAAGCTCTCAATAATCATAGTTACAGACCTTGATAGAGCCAAAATCCCCATACTAATAGCACTAATAAAGATATTAACTAAAAGCAAACTAACCCCGCTTAATAGCACCTGACTAAGCATATTTAAGCTATTAAATAGCCCACTTCTAGCTAGAACTTTGATGAATTTAATCCTAAAATATTTAGGGGCAAATTTCAGATTTAATCCAAATTTGCGGTTTAAAAATAGAGCGCTAAAAAATACAAAAATCGATGATATTAAAGCCGCCACCGCAGTATAATATATCATCGCATCAAATAGCCAAAATAGCCCAAGAACAAAAACGGCGTATATAGCCGTAGAGATCGCATTTCTAATCGAGATTAGATACATCTGATTTTTGATAAAGGCATGAACGCTAAAAATAGCATTAAATAACCCAATACTAAAATTGACAAAATATATCGCCATAGTCATTCTAACATCGCTTAAAAGAGCATTTGAGATATTTATTATGGATTGAATTTCAATCAAAAATATAATTGATATAAAAGCTATAATAAGACTAAATCCAAAATTAGCCATCAAAACAGAGCTATAAAATTTAGAAGCTTTGATGAAGTTGCCCTTATGATATTCACAAGCGATAAATCTACTAGCTACGGAGTTGATTACAAGAGTAAGGATAAATCCGTAATTTACAAGCGAATTTGCCAAAGCTAAAAATCCATACGCCTCATCGCCTAAAACCTTTAAAATATACGGGGTTAAAAAGAAATTAATAGCCGTTTGCAAAGCAAAAACGACTATGGTAGTTAGCAAATTTAAATACATCTATTTAAGCGATATTTGCGAAATAAAATAAAATTTAACTGCCATAATTTTCCTTGAAAATTTATATTTTGCATTTTAGCTAAATTTAGATAATTGATTGCTTATAATATTAATTTTAAAATCTTAATTTCATTTAAAGAGATGGTAAATTTAAGCCAAAATCCACATTTGATTTAAAAAGATTAATTTTTTACAATTATATATTAGATTTGGTCTTAAATTTAAGCCAAGATTAGATAATATTGTAAATTCTAAAATTTCCAAGGGATTAGATATGGATTATTTGGCACTAGCTAAAAAGTATAAAACTCCACTTTATATATATGATTTTGATCATATTACCGCTCAATATAATAAGCTAAAAAGGGAATTTAACGCTAGAAAGTCGCTCATTTGCTACGCTGTAAAGGCTAATTCAAATTTAAGTATTTTAAAGCATATTGCCACCCTTGGGGGCGGATTTGACTGCGTAAGTATCGGAGAAGTAAAAAGAGCCTTATTAGCAGGTGCTAGTAACTATAAGATAATCTATAGTGGCGTTGGCAAGAGCGATGAAGAGATCAAAGAGGCTTTAAATTTAGATATTTTAATGATAAATTTAGAGAGTTACGCAGAGATGCAAAGGGTGGAGATAATAGCTAAAGAGTTAAATAAAAAGGCTAGAATTTCAGTGCGAGTAAATCCAAATGTAGATCCAAAAACCCACCCATATATCTCCACAGGATTAAATAAAAATAAATTTGGCGTTAGCATAGATGAAGCTAGAAAAATCTACTTACACTCCCATAAAAGCGATCATTTAGACCCAGTTGGTATCCACTGCCATATAGGAAGTCAGTTAAGTGATATAAGCCCTGTTATAGAAGCGGCAAATATCGTTAGCAGCTTGCTTAGCGAGTTAAGAGTAGCTCAAATAGATATTAAATTTTTTGATATTGGTGGAGGGATAGGAATAAGATATAAAGATGAAAATGAGCCAAATTTATATGAATACGCTCAAGGGATTTTAGCCGCTTTAAAAGGACAAGATACCACAATAATCTGCGAACCAGGTAGATTTATAGTAGGAAATAGCGGCGAATTACTCACTAGCGTATTATATGAAAAAAGCAATGTAGATAAAAATTTTCTCATCGTAGATGCTGCGATGAATGATCTACTCCGCCCAAGTCTATATGATGCTTATCACGAGATAGTAGCCTTAAAAGATGGAGAAAAGAGAGTTTATGATGTGGTAGGCCCAATTTGTGAAAGCGGGGATTTTCTAGCTAAGGATATAGAACTTCCAAAGTTACAGCACGGCGATTTATTAGTTATCAAATCAGCTGGAGCATATGGATACTCAATGTCTAGCAACTACAACACAAGAGGTCGTGCCGCACAAATTGCTATAGAAAATGGCATAGATCGCTTAATAGGCAAAAGAGAGAGCTTTGAAGATATGATAAGAAGTGAGAAGGAATTTATATAATGTATTTTATAGATGTGCAAGGTACATTAATTAGCGATAGCGATAAAAGCCCTATTAATGGTGCTTGTAAGCTGATTGAGAGTTTGAATTTAAATCAAATTCCATATGTCGTTATCACAAATAATACTAAAGTTAAAAGCGATGAGTTTTTAGGCTCATTAAGAGCTAAAGGCTTAGCTATAAAAGATGGCGCCTATCTAGATCCATTTTGCGTGCTAAATGAGAGTATATCGCCTTGTAATGTCGCTTTATTTGGCGCTATGGAATTTATAGATACTATGCAAAATCTAGGCTACACTCAAGATAAAAATAGCCCAAAAGCGATTTTGATTGCTAGTTGGGATAAATTTAGCTTTGATGATTTTGCTACTATTAATGAACTTGCCTTAAAAGGCATTAAAATCATTGCAATGCATGAAACTAGCATTTATAAGAAAAATGGGAGATTATATCCTGGTGTTGGAGCCATTGCTGCTATGGTCTCTTATGCTACTGGGGCTAATTTTGATAGTATTGGTAAGCCAAGCTTGGGATTTTATACAGCTGCACTTAAGCTACTAAAAGCACAAAATAGCAAAGCAGAATTTAAAAATATCACTATAATAAGCGATGACGCAACTGGGGATTTATATGGGGCTAAAGAGCTTAATATGAAAACTAGCCTAGTATTAAGTGGTAAGATAAGCAAAGATAATATATCAAATTTAAATCGTGATAAAATCGATAATATCTATGATGATGTAAGCCAAATTTTGGAGATTGTGCGATGAGTATCGATGATTTAAGAGTTAGTATTGATAAGATAGATGATGAAATTTTAAGCTTATTAAATCAAAGAATGGAATTTGTAAAAAAAATAGGTGAATTAAAAATCAACTCAAACACACCAATCTACCGCCCAGAGCGTGAAAAAGCCATACTAACAAGGCTAAAATCTAACCCCCAAAACAACCTAAGCCACAAGGCAATTGATGCTATATATCTAGAGATTTTCTCTGTTAGTAGAAATCTTGAGCTACCTCAAAAGGTAGCCTTCCTAGGCCCAGTTGGAACCTACACTCATCAAGCAGCTCAAAGCAGATTTGGGGCAACTAGTAGCTATGTGGCTATCAGCTCCATTGAAGGGGTTTTTAGAGAGCTTAGCAATAAAGAGGCAAAATATGGAGTTGTGCCGATAGAAAATAACACCGAAGGCGCAGTAGGAGCTACCCTTGATTGCCTTAGAAAGTATGAAAATGTCAAGATTGTAGCTGAAATTTATATGGATATTCACCATAGTTTTGCTAGTTTAAGCCAAAATTTAAGCAGTATAAATAAAATCTACTCCCATCCGCAAGGCTACAATCAATGCCACAATTTTTTAGATGATCATACTCTAACTTCAGTTGAGTTTATACCGACTAAATCAACGGCTCAAGCGGCACTTTTAGCCTCGCAAGATCCAAATTCAGCCGCCATTTGCTCCAAAATAGCTGCTTATATAAACAAAATACCAATAATGTTTGAAAAAATTGAAGATAATCTAGCAAATAAAACAAGATTTTTTGTATTAAGTGATTTTAAAAACATTAAAAGTAGGTGCGATAAAACCAGCATTTTAGCACTCACGGCTCATCGCCCAGGCGGACTTGTAGAGCTTTTAAATATGTTTAAAGATGGCGGAATAAATCTAACTAAGCTTGAGAGCAGACCGATAAAGCAAAAGGATTTTAAAACCATATTTTATATCGATTTTGAAGGTCATATAGATGATGATAATGTAAATTCTGTTTTAAAAAATGCTAGTAAAAACGGCCATGAGATCACCTGGCTAGGTAGCTACTTAAATCAAGAAGGACAAGAATGAATTTCAACCCACAAATATCAAATTTACCAATATATGAAGCTGGAAAGCCAATTGAGTTAGTCATTAGAGAATTTGGTATAAATCCAAAGGATATAATCAAATTAGCAAGTAATGAAAATCCACTAGGCTGCTCGCCACTTGCCTTAGAAGCTATGGAAAAATCGATACAAAAAGCAAATTTATATCCAGATGATAGCTACTATGAGTTAAAGGACTCTTTAGCAAATTTATATAATATAAATAGCAAAAATATCGTCATAGGAAGCGGAAGCGATCAAGTAATAGAGTTTATAATGCATGCTAAATTAAACCCTAACCTTGCTATGCTGTGCGCTGGAATTACCTTTGCAATGTATGAAATTTATGCTAAACATATAGGAGCAAAAATATATAAAACTCAAAGCCACAAACACGATATAAATGAGCTAAAAGAGCTATATAATCAGCATAAAGATGAGATTAAAGTTATATTTTTATGCTTACCAAATAATCCACTTGGAGAGTGCTTAGATGCTAGTGATGTCTATGAGTTTATCTCTAGCGTGGATAAGGATACGCTAGTAGTAATCGATGGGGCTTATATGGAATTTGCTAAATTCAAAGATAGCAAAAAAGCCATAAATCCAAAAGATATAGTATCCTTGCCAAATGCGATCTACCTAGGCACATTCTCTAAAGCTTATGGACTTGGTGGAATGAGAGTTGGATATGGGATTGCAAATGAGCTAATAATCACCGCAATTAGTAAGCTTAGAGCACCATTTAATATCACAACCCCAAGCCTAGCTGCGGCTATAGCAGCTATAAAAGATCAAGACTTCATAGCTCAAACTCTAAAAAACAATCTAAAAGAGATGAGCGTATATGAGAAATTTGCTAAAGATAATGATATAGAGTTTATCCCAAGCTATACAAATTTCATAACATTTATATTTGATAATAGCAAAAATTCAACTCAAATTTGCGATAATCTCCTAAAAAAGGGGATAATCTTGCGTAACTTGCAAAGCTATGGCTTAAACGCTATTCGCATCACAATTGGCACAAGTATGCAAAATACAAAAGTCTTAGAAGCACTTAAAAAGGAAATTTGATAGATTATGGATTTTAAAGCTCTATTTCAGCAAATCAGTCAAGTAGTCCAAAATCTAAGCCTAAAGCAAAAAATAGTAGTTGCTAGTTCTATTGTTTTAGTGATTGGATTTTTGGTATTTTTGACACTATATAGCAGCAACAAAGACCCAGAGGCACAATTTGAAGGCTATAGCGTATTATTTCGTAATATAGACCCAGCCACATCAGCTCAAATCATAAATGAGCTTGAGACGCAAGGAATTGCGTATAAATTAGCAAATGAAGGCACAATATTAGTGCCAACTAATGATGTTTATCGCCAAAGAATCGCAATAGCAAGCCTTGGCATAATGGATAATAAAAAGGGCTTTGAAATTTACGATACTCAAGACTTTGGTGCTACTGAAAATGAGCAAAGAGTCAAATTTCAAAGAGCTATTCAAGGTGAATTATCAAAAACCATAGAGAGCCTAGAGCCGATAGAAAGGGCTAGTGTATATATCGCATTCCCAAAAGATAGCGTATTTACCGAGCGTCAAGTCCCTCCTACTGCTTCAGTCGTTGTAAAAATAAAAGATGGCTCAAAGCTAAATCGCAGACAAATTGAAGGGATAAAACGAATAGTATCTGGATCTGTGCCAAATTTAAAATTAGAAGATGTCAAGATAGTTACTCAAGATGGAGTATCTTTAGGCGATGATGATATAGCATTAGAAAATGAGCTTGTAGCAGCACAGATTAAATATAGAAGTGAATTTGAAGACTCATATGAGCAAAAAATTATCGATATGATCGGCAAATTTATCGGCGGTAAAGATAAGGTTACGGCTAAAGTTAGTATTGAGTTTGACTTTTCAACTAAAGATAGTATAAATGAAATTTATGATCCAAACTCAGTTATTAGAAGTGAGCAAAATATCGAAGAAAAACGAGAAGGAAAAGAGCCAAAAGATGTAGGTGGAGTGCCTGGGGCTGTTAGCAATATTGGTCCAGTTCAAGGTATAGAAGATAATAAACCAACTGAGCTATACTCCAAAAATGTAGCCAATACTAACTATGAAATTTCAAAACAGACTATAAAAGTCAAAGACCAATACGCCACGATAAAAAGAGTAACCGCAGCTGTAGTCGTAGATGGAAAATATGAGTTTCAAACACTTGAAGATGGCTCAAAATCTGATATTCTAACCTACATTCCACTAAATGAAAATGAAATAAACTCCATCAAAAGCCTAGTCCAACAAGCCATTGGCTATAATGCAAATAGAGGAGATGAGGTTACAGTAAGTAATTTTGAATTTAGAAATACTGGCACAATCATACAATTAAGCCCATTCCAAAGAGTGGTAGATACATACTTTAAGCCAATTATGCCAATTTTAAAATATCTAATAGTTCTACTTATCTTATACCTATTTTATAAAAAAGTTATTACTCCATTTCTTAATAAAATGCTCGAAGATGCCAAAGATGATGATCTTGAGCCTATAGCAGATGAGCCAAATATTCAAGAAGAAGCAGAGGATACACTAGAGAAATTTAAAGCTGCTAGAAAAAGGGTTGAAGATGAGCTTGGCATTGGAGATAACTTCGATGAGAGTGAGCTTAAATATGAAGTTATGCTAGAAAAACTCAAATTAATCGCAAGCGAAAAGAGCGAAGAGATCGCTACTTTATTACAAACTATGCTTAAAAATGATAGCGGATATAACTCCGGTAAGGATTTTTAATGAAATTAAATGAACAACAAAAGATGATTTTTGATGATCTTAGTATGGCTGAAAAGGTAGCTATATTGCTTATTCAATTAGGCGAAGATATTACCACTTTGCTATTTTCTCATATGGAGATTGATGTCATCACTGAAATTTCAAAATACATAGCCACGGCCAAAACAATCGATAAGAGCGTAGCGGCTGCTGTTTTGGAGGAATTTTACGCAGTTAGCCAATCCAATCAATATCTACGAAGTGGCGGTATTGAGTATGCTAAAGAGATTTTATTTAGAACTTTTGGCCCAGAGATAGCGCAAAAGATTATGGATAAGCTACAAAAATCTATGGAGACTACCAAGTCATTTGGCTATCTAGGTCAGGTTAGACCTCAACAACTTGCTGATTTTATCGTAAAAGAGCACCCTCAAACCATCGCCTTAATAGTAGCTCATATGGACGCAACTAGCGCAGCTGAAACTTTGGTTTATTTCCCAGATGATATAAGAAGCGAAGTTATAATCCGTATGGCAAATTTAGGCGATATAAGCCCTTCGGTGGTTAAACGGGTATCAACCGTGCTTGAATCCAAGCTAGAGAGCCTTACAAGCTATAAAGTCGAAGTCGGCGGTCCAAGGGCTGTTGCAGAGGTGCTAAACCGCCTTGGTCAAAAAGCTAGTAAATCCACAATTGATATTATTGAGAAAAATGACCCAAGCCTTGCTACAATGATTAAAGAGCTTATGTTTACCTTTGAAGATATAAATTCACTTGATAATAACGCTATTAGAGAGATTATCAAAGTTGTTGATAAAAAGGTTTTGATGGTTGGTTTAAAGGGCAGCGGAGAGGAGCTAAAACGCAAATTCTTATCCAATATGAGCCAAAGAGCAAGCGAAGCATTTGTAGAAGAGATGCAGTTTTTAGGTGCGGTGCGTGTAAAAGAGGTTGAAGATGCACAAAGAAAGGTTGTAGAATTAGTCCAAAAATTAGCCGAAGATGGGGTATTCCAAGTAGGCGTAAGCGATGAGATGATAGAATGATACTAAGTAGCATAATAGACAAGACAAAAGGCGAACACACAGTAGAGCCATATAGATTTAAAGTCTTAGCACTTCACTCGGTTGAACCAAAAGAGATAACCAAAGAAATATCAACGCCTATAGAGTCAAATAGCGATGATGAAGTGATCGATCAAGTAAATTTAGAGCCACAAATAAATCCAGTCAATGAAGCACCAAATAGCGTAGAATCCACATTTATAGAAGAGCTTTTGAAAAAAACTGATGATTTAAGCGGTAATATTGTTAAACTCCAAATGCAAATAGAAAATCAAGAAAATGAGTTTAAAATTCGCTTAGAAAATGAGATTATAAGAGCCAAAGAAGAGGGGTTAAGAGAGGGGCTAGAACAAGCCAAAGCTCAATATGAAACCCTACTAAATGAAAATAGCAAAAACTACACTTCATCAATTCAAAAGCTTGATGAAGAGACCTCAAAGCTTGAATCTCTTTTAAGCTCAAGCCAAGGCGAGATAGCTGCTACAGCAATTGATATTGCCAAAGAGGTGGTATTAAAAGAGATCAAAGATAGCTCCGCTCAAATCGCTTCAAATATCGCCAAAAGCCTAATAGACGAACTAAGTCAAGCCACCTCTATAGAGATTAAGGTTAGCCCAAAAGATTATGAGTTTTTAAAATCAAATTTCACTCAAAAATCTCACATTAAGATTACTAGCGATGATGCGGTTTTGGCTGGTGGGGTAATAGTATTAAGCGATATAGGCAATATAGATGGTAGCGTGATGGCTAGATTTAATAAAATCAAAAAAATATTGAGCGAATAACATGGATATAAAGTCTTTCACACTAAGCCAGTTAGAGACTCTAGCAGATGATATTAGAAAGAAAATATTAAGCGTTGTAAGCACTAATGGCGGGCATTTAAGCTCAAATTTGGGAGCTGTGGAGCTTAGCATTGCGATGCATCATGTTTTTAATCCCCCAAGCGATCCATTTATTTTTGATGTAAGCCACCAAAGCTACACTCACAAACTCCTAAGTGGGCGTTGGGATAAATTTGATAGTTTGCGTAAATTTGGCGGTATTAGCGGATATACAAAGCCTAGTGAGAGTGAGTATGACTACTTCATCGCCGGTCATAGCTCTACTTCTATTAGCCTTGCTGTTGGAGCTGCGAAGGCTATTAAGCTAAAAAATGAAGATCGCCTCCCAGTAGCTCTAATCGGCGATGGCGCCCTAAGTGCTGGCATGGCTTATGAGGCATTAAATGAGCTAGGAGATCTTAAATACCCATGCGTTATTATCTTAAATGATAATGAAATGAGTATCTCAAAACCAATTGGTGCGATGAGTAAATACCTATCACAGATGATGGCTGGGCCATTTTATCAAAAATTTAAAAGCAGGATTAATCAGTTTTTAGAGCTTATGCCAGACTCAGCAGCATATATGGCTAAAAGATTAGAAGAAGGAATTAGGCTTATAACCCCTGGAATGTTCTTTGAAGAGCTTGGACTTGAGTATATCGGACCAGTAAATGGGCATAATATCAAGGATTTAATCTCAGCTTTTAATGTAGCCAAAAATATGAAAAAACCAGTAATAGTGCATGTCCAAACGATAAAAGGCAAAGGCTATGAAATCGCTGAAGGCCCGCAAGAGAAATGGCACGGAGTAAGTCCTTTTAATCCACAAAATGGAATATCTTTGAAAAAATCCACCCAAAAGAGTGCTACTGAAATTTTTAGCAATCTACTCTTAGAGTTTGCTAGTAGGTATGATAATATCGTTGGTGTAACTGCTGCGATGCCTAGTGGGACGGGGCTTGGAGCGTTGATAGAGAGATTTCCAGATAGATTTTGGGATACGGCCATTGCAGAGCAACACGCAGTTACATCTATGGCAGCAATGGCAAAAGAGGGATTTAAGCCATATATCGCCATATACTCTACATTCATGCAAAGGGCTTATGACCAGGTTATCCATGATTGTGCGATTTTAAATTTGCCTGTTGTATTGTGTATGGATAGGGCTGGGATTGTCGGCGAAGATGGGGAAACTCATCAAGGGGCTTTTGATATTAGCTTTTTAAATGCCGTGCCAAATTTTAGCTTAGTTGCCCCAAGAGATGAGGCGATGTTTAGACAGATTATGGAATTCTCATATAATTTTAACTCCCCTCTTGCTATTAGGTATCCTAGGGGCAATTTTGGGCTTTGTGATGAGTTTGAGCCAGTTAAAATAGAGCTTGGAAAATCTCAAATTCTATCGCAAAATGATAGTGATATAGCATTTATCGGGTATGGCAACGCAGTAGCAAAAGCGTTTAAAACGGCTGAAATTTTAAATATCAATCCTACAATTATAGATCTTATATTCATCAAACCGCTTGATAAAGATATGCTTTTAAATCTTGCCAAAACGCATAAAAAGTGGTATATCTTTAGCGATAGTGCTAAGCGTGGTGGAGTGGGTGAGATTTTGGCTGGATTTTTACAAGAAAATGGCATTAATGGCATTAGCATTACTAGCTTTGAGTATGAAGATAAATTTATCACGCACGGAGCTACAAATTTAGTAGAAGATAGCCTTGATATCAGCGTTCAAAAGATTGCTGAAAAAATTACACTTGAAAATAGTTTAAAAGATAAAAAATATTAATTAATAAAGTTAAATTTAAATATTTTTTTGATAAAATTATCCCATTTGAATTAAGAGGAAAAAAGTATGAATTGCATAGAACTTTTAAAACAAGCCAAGCTAAAAGCTACCCCACAAAGACTTTGCGTCCTAAAGATATTAAGCAACCACACACATCCAACTATAGAAGAGCTATATGAGCAGATAAAAGTCGAATATCCATCTATATCTCTTGCGACTGTGTATAAAAATTTAAATACTCTTATAAATGAAAATTTAGTAATAGAGGTAAATAGCCCAAATCAAAAGGCAAAATACGATATTTACGAGCGTCCGCATATCCATCTAGTGTGTAGCAATTGTGGAAATATTGAAGATATTAGTGCTAATGACGCACAAATGCTCTCATACCAAACCCACCTAGAGCAAAAGATTGGCAACTTAATTAATAGATTAAATATTGTAGCAAATATCTCAAATTGCTCGAAGTGTTGTTAAATTTAAAAGTTTTAATATAGGGGTTTTAAAGCTATATTTTAGTAGTTTTAGTGTAAAATTTACCACTTTTATTTAAGGATAAATTTTGCAAAATATCAGCTACTTAGAGATAACTTCTAAACTCCCCAAGCTAGGCAGTAAAAAGCTATATTTCGGCGTGGATATTACTGCTTATGATGGCATTAGATTGCTGATTTTGCAAAGACTATTTTTGATAGATAATCTTAGAAAGCTATATTTAAAAGATAGAGATATAGGATTATTAATCAAAATTAATGAGAACCTAATAACCATAAATCTACTCATTAATAGCTTTGATTTTATCTTTGATAAGCTCATTGTGGCTAAATTTAGTAAGCTTTTAAGTGAGATTTTATCACTACTTGGCCAGATTAAGAGCAGTGAAAATCAACAAGATATTAAATTTAAAGAGCTTTTAACTCAAATCGAAGGCTATTTTGATAAAAAATTTGAATCGCTTTGCTTTGAATTTGAGATTTTTTTGTATGATACGCACTCATTTTACTGCGTTTTAGATGATTTAATACCCAGTTGTGCTGCATATGCGATTCGTAAAAAGATTGTGAATTTAAGGCAAAGCATTAGAGATAGCATAAAATCAGATTTATTCCAAGAGCTTTTAACTCTTACTCGCATATTTTTAGAGCTTTTTAATATGGGTAAATTTGAGTTGAAATTAACCAAAATTATAAATCTAAAATCCAAATATCAAAACGCTAATCAAAGAGATATTAAGGTGGCTTTAAAAAAAGAATTAGAGAAAAAAGTTAAAAAATTTGATAAAAAATTATCAAAAATGTCTAAAAAGCTAAAACCACACTACAAAAAGGAAATATAAGTGCAAAATCAAGAGAAAATTATAGATATGTTTAATGAAATTGCCCCTACATATGATAAGGCTAATAAAATTTTAAGCTTTGGGATAGATGCCTCTTGGAGAAGCACAGCGTGTGATTTAGTGCTAAAGAATTACAACTCTTCGTTAAATATTATCGATGTGGCTTGTGGGACTGGAGATATGATTAAGGCTTGGATAAATAGCGCTAAAAAAGCCAATTTAACTATTAACAAAATCACTGGCATAGACCCAAGTGTTGAAATGCTAAAAGTAGCCAAAGAGAAGATTAAAAATTGCGAATTTATAGAGTCTAAAGCTGATAAAATGAATATCCCATCAAGCACTCAAGATATACTTAGCATTAGCTATGGCATCAGAAATGTAGTAGCTAGGACACATGCTTTGCGTGAGTTTAATAGAGTGTTGAAAATTGGGGGATATTTGGTAGTTTTAGAATTTACCAAAAGACAAAAAAGTGGTCTAATAGCCAAAATTAGGGATTTTTATCTCCATAAAATTTTACCTACAATCGGCGGAATGATAAGTAAAAATAAAGAAGCATATGAGTATCTGCCAAGAAGTATTGATGGCTTTTTGGACTCTAATGAGTTTTGCTCTGAGATTAAAAATAGCGGCTTTGAGATCGTTATGGTTAAGGGATTTAGCATGAATATTAGCACAATGTTTATTGCTAAAAAGGTAAAAAATATATGACCGTAAGCGATCTAAATGAATCAGCTAAGGCTCTATTAGAATCCCACTTTAACTCTATAGAGGTTCAAGGCGAGATTAGCCGCCTTACTAAGCATAGTAGCGGTCATTGGTATTTTACCTTAAAAGATGAAAAATCAGCCATTAGCGTTGTGATTTATAAATTCTCTAATCAAAATATTAAATTTGATATCAAAGATGGAATGGAGGTTACTCTAATTGGTAAATTATCAATTTATAGCCCAAATGGGAGCTATCAATTTATCGCTAATCGCATAATGCCAATTGGAGTTGGAGAGTTAGAGCTTGCTTTTAATCAGCTAAAAGAGCGTCTATCGCCACTTTTTGACCCAGCACATAAAAAGCAACTACCAAAATATCCAAATAGAGTTGGGATTATCACAAGTGCGAGCTCTGCGGCATTTGCTGATATGCAAAGGGTAATTAGCAATAGATATATATTGCCTAAATTTTATCTATTTAATTCCCTAGTTCAAGGAAATAAAGCCGCAGATAATATCATTAAAATGCTAAATATCGCTGATAATATGAATCTTGATGCGATTGTAATTGCTAGGGGCGGCGGATCAAGAGAGGATCTTTGGTGCTTTAATGATGAGAAGTTGGCTTATGCAATTTATGAGGCCAAAACTCCTATTATTTCAGCTATTGGGCATGAGATTGATTGTAGCATTAGCGATTTTGTAGCTGATCATAGATCACTTACTCCTACTGCTGCGATGGTCGATCTACTTCCTGATAGTAATGAGCTTTATCAAAAATTTGATATTATCCAAAATAGCTTAATATCTTTAATATCAGCCAAATTTAGTAGATATGAGGGCTTTTTAAATCTATCCAAAGCACAGATAAAATCCAAAGCCATAGAGCAAAAACTCAATCTAGCTACTTTGACTTTAGATAAATTTAAGTCAAATTTGGATAATTTTTTATATAAAAAGTTAAATTTAGCTCAGTCGAAAATTGAGAAATTTGAGTTGATTTTAAAAAAACAAGAGCACTTTTATAAAGTAACAAAAAATATGGCACAAATAGTAAAAGATTCAAAAATAGTTTCACTATCTAAGCTTAAAAGCAAAGATGAAATCACTATTATTTCACAAGATTTATACAAAGAAGCAATCATAAAATAAGGGGATAAAATGAGTAGAGTTTTAAATTTCAGTGCTGGACCAAGTGCGATTCCACTACCTGTATTAGAACGAGCTAAGGCTGAATTTACCGATTATCACGGCTTTGGATATAGCATTATGGAAGTAAGCCATAGAGGCAAGGTTTTTGAAGAGTTGCACAATAATGCAATTGCTAAGGTAAAAGAATTTTACAATATTGGCGATGATTATGCGGTGCTATTTTTACAAGGTGGGGCAACTTTGCAGTTTGCTCAAATTCCTATGAATTTATACACTGGCGGCGTGGCTGAGTATGTAAATACAGGCGTTTGGACGCAAAAAGCAATAAAAGAAGCAAAAATCCAAAATATCAATTATAAGGTCGTAGCAAGTAGCGAAGATAGCAGATTTGACCACATTCCAAATTTTAATTTTAGCGATGATGCTGATTATGGCTATATCTGCTCAAATAATACAATTTATGGCACTCAATACGCCACACTACCAAGCCCTAAATGCCCTTTGGTGGTCGATAGTAGCTCTGATCTTTTAAGTCGCAATATTGATTTTAAAGCACATAATATTGGGCTATTTTATGGTGGAGCGCAAAAGAATGCTGGCCCAGCTGGAATTACAATAGTAATTATCAAAAAAGAGTTAGCTAATCGTGTCAAAGATAGCGTCCCAACACCACTTCGCTATACTACACAAATCGAGGCAAATTCGCTATCAAATACCCCGCCGACATTTGGGATTTATATGTTTGATTTGGTTTTGGATTGGATAAAAGATCAAGGTGGATTGGATACTATAAATAGCATAAATCAGAAAAAAGCCGCCATATTGTATGATTTGATCGATAGCTCTGATTTTTACACCGCATTTGCTAAACCAGGCTCAAGAAGTATAATGAATGTTAGCTTTGCTACGCCTAGCGCTGAGCTAGATATGAAATTTGTCAAATTAGCTGAAGAAAATGCGATGATAGGCCTAAAAGGTCATAGAATCTTAGGTGGTCTAAGGGCTTCTATATATAATGCCCTAACCATACAAAGCGTCCAAACCCTATGTGAGTTTATGAAAGAATTCCAAAGAACACACGGATAAACTACCCTAAGCAAGCGCTTTTTGTAACTCTAAAATCCTAGCACTTATAGTTGTGATTTTGGTTATCAAATCAGTAGCTTGCTCTGTTAAACTCATTAGCATATTTTTAGCATACTCATTTGGAATACTAGATAGAGCTTTTATTTTTCCTTCAACCTTAGATAATTGCTTTTTTAATCTCTCTAGTTGCTCCTCTAAAAGCTCTATAGTCTCTTGAATCATAGCAGTTGGACCTTTACTTTCTTGAGTATCCATATTACCATCTTTTTTATTAATTGAAATCTTTTTTGTATTGCTAAAATCTTGCGAAGTTATACCTATTGGATTGATTTGCATCTATTACTCCTATATTAATTTACTAATATCGGAATAAATATTTAAATTTAAAGAAGTTTTAAAGCTCCAAATGGAGCTTTAGATAAATTATAGTTTATCACCATCAGTTGATAGATAGCTAGCTACACCTTCGGTTGTAGGTTTCATACCTTTATCGCCTTTATTCCAGCCAGCTGGGCAAACTTCGCCGTGCTCATTTGTAAATAGCATTGTATCTACCATTCTTACCATTTCATCGATATTTCTACCAAGTGGAAGGTCATTTATAACAGCGTGGCGAACTGTACCATCTTTATCTAATAAGAAGCTACCTCTTAGAGCAACTGCTTCATCAAATAATACATCAAATCCTCTTGCCCACTCTTTTTTAAGGTCAGCTACTAGAGGGAATTGCACTCTACCGATACCGCCTTGTTTTACATCAGTCTCTCTCCAAGCAAAGTGGCAATATTCATTATCAGTGCTAACGCCGATTACTTCAATGCCTCTTTCTTTGAATTCTCTATATCTGTGATCAAAAGCTATAATTTCGCTTGGGCAAACAAATGTAAAATCTTTTGGATAGAAAAATACAACCGCACCTTTTGGTCCAATGTTTTTATATAGGTCGAAATTCTCTTCAATTTGACCATTGCCTAGAACTGCTGTACCACTTAATTGTGGTGCTTTATTAGTAACTATCATACTAAATCTCCTTAATAATTTTTATGAATTGCGAAATTGTATCTTTGTAAATTTAACTATAATTAAATGCGGATAAAATAATATACAATGATTAAGAAAAATATAAATTTAAAGAAAAATTTGATATAATCGCCCAATTTTTTATCAAAGGAAAAAAATGCTAGGTGATTTTTTTTCAAAAATGCGTAAAAAGCAATCCCACCCAAGCGAGGCACCAAGCCACTGGGTAAAGTGTAATAGCTGTAGCTCTTTGATGTATTTTAAAGAGGTTGAAGCTTGCTATAATGTATGCCCAAAATGTGGGTATCATATGAGACTTAGCGCTCAAAAAAGAGTAGAATTAATAAGCGATGTTGGAAGTTTTATTGAATTTGATGCAGATTTAAAGCCTATTGATCCACTAAATTTCGTAGATAAAAAATCTTATAAAAAGAGAATTGAAGAGAGCCAAAGCAAAAACGGCAAAACAAGCTCAGTCATATCAGGAGAAGCTACCATTGATGGACAAAAAATTCAACTTGTGGTGTTTGACTTTAGCTTTATGGGTGGGAGCTTAAGCTCTGTTGAAGGGGAGAAGATTACTCGTGCAGTTCGCAGAGCCATAGAAAAAAGAAATCCGCTAATCATAGTAAGTGCTAGTGGTGGAGCTAGAATGCAAGAGAGCACATTTAGTCTTATGCAAATGAGTAAAACTAGTGCGGCCTTAAAGCTCTTAAGCGATAATAGACTGCCATATATTTCAGTGCTTACAGATCCTACGATGGGTGGAGTTTCGGCCTCTTTTGCTTGGCTTGGAGATTTGATAATTGCTGAGCCAAAGGCGCTCATTGGCTTTGCTGGTCAAAGGGTGATAGAACAAACCATTAAAGCTAGTTTGCCAGAGGGCTTTCAAAGGGCGGAATTCCTACTTGAGCATGGGTTAATTGATGCTATTGTCCCTAGAGATGAGCTTAAAAAATATCTTAGCGATATGATAAGATTTTTTATGAAAAATGATAGCTTTTATAATCCGATTAATGAGGCTATTTAGTGCAAATTTTAGTCCATTGCCTGCAAAAACTTGATGATGATAATTCATTAAAAGATTATATAAAAATGAGTAGCAAATGGGCTAATATCAAAGAGATTAATAAATTTAATTCTCAAATTGCCAAAGCTCAAACTCAAGGTCAAATGGCGTCATATAAAGCCTATGAAGATGCTTATACTCCACATTTAAATGGCTATTGCGTTGGGTTAGATGAGCGTGGGGATATGCTTGATAGTTTTGAGTTTGCCAAACTCTTAAAAGACAAAACTCAAATTTCATTTTTTATCGGTGGGGCTTATGGTCTGGGCGATAATTTAAGGGATAAAATGGATAAGCTTGTAAGTCTCTCTAGGCTAACTTTAGCCCATAAGATTGCTAAGCTTGTTTTATATGAGCAGATTTTTCGTGCTCTGTGTATAAATTTCAACCACCCTTATCATAAATAAAGGAGTTATATGAAACAAAGCGAGTTAAATTATTTTAAAGAGCTGCTTTTAGCAAGAAAAGAGCAAATTCAAAAAAACATCAATGATGCAGCAAATGAGATTGATGGGCTTAGACAAAGCGGTGCTACTGATGAGTTTGATTTTGCTAGTATTAGTGCTGATGAGGAGCTAGAGCACTCTATATCAATCAAGCAACAACAAGAGTTAAACGAGATAGAGCAATCTTTAAACAAAATAGAATCTGGCGTTTATGGAATTTGCGATATGTGTGAAGATGATATTGATATTGAGCGTCTAAAGGTCAAACCACATGCTAGATATTGTATCACATGTCGTGAAATTGCTGAAAAAACGATAATAAAATAGGAGCTATAATATGAAAACTAGGCGATTTTTTCTATATTCGATTATCTATATTGGACTGATTTGGCTAGCTGTTTTTTCATTTGTTAATCAAAATTACGCCGTAAATTTGTTTGGATACAATCTTGATATTCCTATTGCAACTTGGGTGATTTTGCCTTTAGTGCTATTTGCTATTTTAGCTCTTTTCCATATGAGTTATTATGGATTTAAGATCTATTTAGATGGTAGAGCAATGAGAAATGACGCACAAATTTATAACACTTTAGCAAAAGAGATTTATCTTGGTTTAGAGTCAAATAAGGATTTTAAAACAGATATTTTCAACGCCTCTAGCGAAGTTACAAAATCGCTATCTCCATGGCTAAATTTAGGTAAGCCAAATTTACAAAATGATGATTTAAGACTTGCTTATGAGCTTTATTGCGATGTTAAAAGTGGCAAGGTTTGTGAATTAAAGAAATTTAAGCTTTTAAAGACAAATCCGCTTTATATCCAAAATGAGAAAAATAAGATCAAAGCTGATTATAAATACGCTATTAGTGTGCTTTCTAGTAAAGAGACAAATGATGAGCTCATATCAGCAGCTTCTAATGCTTTGATTGAAAATGGCACATTTTTAGAGCTATCTAAATTTAATCCAACCTACACAAATAGCGATATTTTTATATTAATAAATAGATATGTTAAGGATAATTTTGAGATTAGTACAAATGATATTTTTGCTACTATTAGCAAGGTTAAATTTACCTCAGATGAGTATATTCAAATTGCTAAAATTTTAAAAAGCAAAATTGAGCCTGATCTTTTAATATCAATGTTTGATCGCTTAAGAAATGAAGAGCCATCTGCGCTTGAAGCGTATTTATATCTACTTTATGACTTTGGAATGATAGATCAATTAAGAGAGATTATAGCAAGTGAAAATAGCAAATTTGAACGCATAGAAACCTTAATATTTTTAAGAGATCACGGCAAAATCACTAGAGCGGATCTATTTTATTAATGATAGATTTTAGCTCTAAACCGCTATTTTTAGCTCCATTAGCTGGATTTTCTGATCTGCCACTTCGCACTCTAGCTAAGAGATTTGGGTGTGATTGTACTGTTAGTGAGATGATTAGCTCTAATGCCCTTGTATATGAGCATGATAAGACCCTATCAATGATCGAAAAATCCCCACTAGAATCCCCATATATTATCCAAATTGCTGGAAGCCAAAAGGATATAATCGCGAAGGCTGTGGATATTTTAAATGAATTTGATGGGATAGATGGGATAGATTTAAACTGCGGATGTCCTGTGCCAAAAGTAGTCAAGCAAAATGCCGGCTCAGCTCTTTTAAATGACTCAAAACTGCTTTGCACCCTTGTAGAAACGATCAAAAATAGATCAAATAAACGCTACACTTCAGTTAAAATTCGCCTAGGATTTAATACCAAAATGGCTCATGAGATAGCACAAGATCTAGCTAATGCTGGGGCTGATTTCATCTGCGTTCATGGTCGCACAAGGGCTGGTGGATATAGTGCTTTGGTTGATTATGAGGCCATAGCAATGGTTAAATCATCTACTAATATCCCAGTTATTGCTAATGGCGATATTAATATAAATAATTATAAAGAGGTTTTAAAGATAACTAATTGCGATGGCTTGATGATCGGTCGTGCTAGTATCGGCTCACCTTGGATATTTCAAGAGATAAAAAATAATCAAAGCATAAGCCCATATGAGAAAAAAGAGATAGTAAAAGAGCATTTTGAATTAATGGTAAAAACTTACGGCAAACACGCTATTAGCATATTTCGTAAGCATTTACACGAATACTCCAAAGGGATTAGTGGCGCTAGTGAGTTTAGATCTAGTGTAAATCAAATTCAATCAATAGATATGATGAAAGAGCAAATTGAGCAGTTTTTTGATCCATGCAAGGCTATATCTTAAAGGTTCAAAAAGTCAAAGATGAGGATTGTCTAGTTACGATTTTATCATCACACAAACAGATAAAATGCTATAGATTTTATGGGGCTAGACACTCTATTATCACTCAAGGCTTCAAGCTTGATTTTGAGCTAATTGAGAGTAAGGCATTCTTACCGCACCTTCGCTCGACTATGCATTTGGGATTTAGCTGGTTAATCGATAGAGAAAAGCTCTTGATTTGGCAAAATTTTATGAGGCTTTTAGCCGATCATCTGCGTGATGTGGAAGATAGCGATGAGTTTTATTTTGAATTAGTTGAGAGTTGTGCGAAGAAATTTCATCGCCAAAACCCTATTAGAGTGATACTTGAGGCATATGCTAAGATTTTGAAATTCGAAGGTCGGTTGCATCTAGATAACTACTGCTTTATCTGCGATAATCCTTTAAGCGATGAGATTAGCCTTGGTAGGGCATTTTTAGCCGCTCACCCAATATGCATTAATAAATACATATTAAACAAAGATGATATTATGAAATTCCTATCTACAGGATCTACGGCCCACTTAGATGATAACACTATAAAATCGTTATATTTAATCTTGCTTGAAGGATTTTAAAATATAGATAAATTGAGTAAATATCTCCTTTTTAGCTAATATTTATTAAATTTAAGCTAAAATAATACCCAGACTTTCTAAGGAAAACAATGGAAGATAATATTTTTAACTCAAATCAAGATGTTACGGCTATAGATGTAGAAGACTCCATAAAGGCTAGTTACCTAGACTACTCTATGAGCGTTATCATAGGTCGTGCATTACCAGATGCTAGAGATGGATTAAAGCCAGTCCATAGAAGAATTTTATATGCTATGAATGATTTAGGCGTAGGAAGTCGCAGCCCATATAAAAAGTCAGCCCGTATAGTAGGTGATGTAATCGGTAAATACCACCCACACGGCGATACAGCTGTGTATGACGCACTTGTTAGAATGGCTCAGAGCTTCTCTATGAGAGTTCCAGCAGTAGATGGACAAGGAAACTTCGGCTCAGTAGATGGTGATAATGCTGCTGCGATGCGTTATACTGAGGCTAGAATGACAATCTTAGCTGAAGAGCTACTAAAAGATCTAGATAAAGATACGGTTGATTTTATCCCAAACTACGATGATAGCATGGTAGAGCCAGATGTATTGCCAGCTAGAGTGCCAAATTTACTACTAAATGGCTCAAGCGGTATAGCAGTGGGTATGGCGACAAATATTCCGCCACATAGTCTAGATGAGCTAGTAGATGGTCTTTTGGTTTTATTAGATGATAAAAGTGCTACATTAGAAGATGTAATGGCGCATATCAAAGGGCCAGACTTTCCAACTGGCGGCATAATCTTTGGTAAAAAAGGGATAATGGAGGCTTACCGCACCGGTAGGGGTAGGATAAAATTAAGAGCTAAAACACATATAGAAAAAAAGCCAAATAAAGATGTAATAGTCGTAGATGAATTGCCATATCAAGTAAATAAAAGCAAACTCCACTCTGATATAGCTGATTTAGTCAAAGATAAGCAAATAGAAGGCATCAGCGAAGTCCGTGATGAGAGTGATAGAGATGGAATTCGCCTTGTTATCGAGCTTAAGCGTGATGCGATGAGCGATATTGTATTAAATAATCTATTTAAATCTACCCAAATGGAGGTTACATTTGGGGTGATTATGCTAGCGATTAATAATAAAGAACCAAAGATATTTTCGCTAATTGAGCTATTAAAATTATTCTTAAATCATAGAAAAACGGTAATTATCAGAAGAACTATCTTTGATTTGCAAAAAGCAAGAGCTAGGGCTCACATCTTAGAAGGGCTGAAAATAGCTTTAGATAATATAGATGATGTAATCGCTTTAATCAAAACAAGTGCCGATACAAATAGTGCTAGAGATGGCTTGATGAGCAAATTTGGCTTAAGTGAGTTACAAAGCAATGCAATCTTGGATATGAGATTAAGCAAGCTTACAGGCTTAGAGCGTGAAAAGCTAGAAGCTGAATTAAAAGAAATTTTAGAGCTTATAGAGAGATTAGATGCGATCTTAAAAAGCGAAGAACTAATAGAAAATATCATTAGAGATGAACTTTTAGAGATTAAGTCTAAATTTAAATGCCCTAGAATTACTGAGATAGTCGATGATTACGATGATATCGATATTGAAGATCTTATACCAAATGAAAATATGGTAGTTACAATCACACATAGAGGCTATATCAAACGCGTCCCAAGCAAAAATTATGAAAAGCAAAAGCGTGGTGGCAAGGGCAAAGTAGCAGTAACTACATATGATGATGACTTTATAGAGAGTTTCTTTACTTGTATGAGTCATGATACGCTGATGTTTGTAACTGACCGCGGTCAATTATACTGGCTAAAAGTCTATAAAATCCCAGAAGGAAGTCGCACCGCCAAAGGAAAAGCAGTAGTCAATCTAATCAATCTCCAACCAGATGAGAAGATAAAAGCTATTATCCCGACTACGGATTTTTCACAAACCAAATCTTTAGCATTTTTCACCAAAAATGGATTAGTAAAAAGGACAAATTTAAGCGAATACCAAAATATACGAAGTATTGGTGTAAAGGCTATAAATTTAGATGAAAATGATGAGTTAGTAACTGCTGTGATCGCTACAAGCCAAGATTATGAAAGCTCAAATTTAAATAACAATCCAGATATTGTAGTAGAAAATGAGGTTGAAGAGAGCGGATATTACGCCTTAGAAGAGGTAGTTGATAGCGATATAGAAGCCATATCTGAGCTTAAAGAGAGCGAGATAGAGCATATCTTAGATAGTATTGATGAGCTGCCTGAGTCAAATGATGAAAAAATGCTATTTGTAGTTACTAAAAAAGGTATGTGTATCAAATTCCCATTAAGCAAGGTAAGGCAAATTGGTCGCGTAGCTCGTGGTGTAACTGCCATTAGATTTAAAGAAAAAGGCGATGAAGTCGTAGGTGCTGTAGTGATAGAAAATGATACTCAAGAGATACTAAGCGTAAGTCAAAAAGGTATAGGCAAACGCACTACCGCAGATGAATATAGACTCCAAAGCCGTGGCGGTAAAGGCGTAATCTGTATGAAGCTAACATCAAAAACCAAAGATCTAGTCGGCGTAGTAATGGTAGATGAGAGTATGGATTTGATGGCTCTAACAAGTAGTGGCAAGATGATTAGAGTAGATATGCAAAGCATTAGGAAAGCAGGTCGCAATACAAGTGGCGTAATCGTTGTAAATGTAGATGGCGATGATGTAGTAAGCATAGCAAGATGCCCAAAAGAAGATAGCGATGATGAGGATTTTGACATCATTGATGATGATTTTATAGCCGAACAGATGGCTAAAATCACAGAAGTGGAATGAGATTTGCTTTAATCAATTTAGAATTCAATTTAAAAGGTTGTAAGGTATGAAAAGAGTTTTATCAGTATTAATTGTAGGATTGGTGCTTAGTGGTTGTGCAAATACTATCTCTAGCTTAAATCAGCAGCCAACAGAGGTAGTAGTGCAAAAAGTGGATAAAGATGATATTAGAGATATTATCAAAAACGACAAGATGCTTCCTACTATGGATTTAGATAGTGAAGCTGTATTTACGGCTGTAGGAGAAGGAATTCCGCCTATGGATACAGTTAGCCCAGCTCAAGCTAGAGCTCTAGCTAAGCGTTCAGCTATAACAGATGGTTATAGACAGCTTGCTGGCAAACTATATGGCGTTAAAATCAACGCTAAAGAGACCGTAAAAGACGCAATGCTACAAAGCTCTGTGATCGAAGCTAGAGTATTAGGACTAATTAAAAATGCTTCAGTAATCAACCAAGATTTTAAAGATGGTCTATACAGGGTTGAAATGGAGCTAAAAATAGATCAAGAAAAGTGGCAAGAGCTCTTTGCTTATTAATAATTACTCTAAATACTCTATTTGGAAGTGATGAGTTTATCTTTTGGGCTAAGCTCATCGTCTCCAATGGGGTTATTAGTAGTGATAATATCGCTATCTCAAGCTCTATGGTAAAGGGCTATGATAGTAAGCAAATTATCTGCACCATTAAATCTGATAAACCATCAAATTTAAGCTCATTAGAGTATTTAAATTTACATAAAGATGAGCTATTTGAGTGCTTTATCAAAGAGCAAGTTAAAATCTTAGAAAATTCAATAACTAATTTAAATTCTGCTAATTACACCACAGAATTAACCATCATTCCACTTCGCTTTATAGTGGAATTTAAGCCAGGTAGTGCTACAATAAGCAAAATCATAAGGTAAATCATGAATGTTGTAATTGTAGAAGATGATATAAATATGCGAAAATCTCTTGAAATAGCTCTTGGAGATTATGAAGAATTTAGCGTAAAATCATACAAAAGTGCCACAGAAGCCCTTAAAAAGTTAAGTAGTGATACTGATATAATCGTAACTGATATAAATATGCCTGGCATGGATGGGCTAGAGTTTATCAAAGAGTTAAATGGAAAATATGATGTTATAATTATGACTGGAAATGCTACCTTAAATAGAGCTATTGAGAGCGTTAGACTTGGAGTAAAGGACTTTTTAACCAAGCCATTTGATATTGACACTTTAGCTACAGCTATTAAAAGAACAACTTTAATCACTCAAAAAACCAAAAAGCCAAATATCACAACACAGATTAAAAATAGCAATTTCTTATCAGCGTCTGCAAATTTAGATAAAACCTTAAATATCGCCAAAAAGGCAGCTCAAACAGATGTAAGCGTAATGATAATGGGAGAGAGTGGAGTTGGTAAGGAGCTATTTAGCAGATATATCCATGAAAATTCAAAACGAAAAGATAATCCACTAATGGCTATAAATATGGCAGCCATTCCTGAAAATCTGCTAGAAAGTGAGCTATATGGGTATGAAAAGGGTGCCTTCACTGATGCTACAACGACTAAAAAGGGGCTTTTTGAACTTGCTAGTGGCGGAACGCTATTTTTAGATGAAATAGGCGAAATGCCACTAAATTTACAACCAAAGCTACTACGAGCTATTCAAGAGCGTGAAATAGTCCGCGTAGGAGCTAGTAAGCCTATCAAAATAGATGTAAGGATAATTAGTGCTACAAATGCAAATTTAGAGCAAAAGGTAGCTAATGGAGAGTTTAGAGAAGATCTATTTTATAGATTAAATACCATTCCGCTTAAAATTCCACCGCTTAGAGAGCGTAAAGATGAGATCGAAGGGATAGCCGCTGCGACTTTAAAAAGAGTTTGTGCTGAGTATGAACTAGGCCAAAAAGAGTTTAGCAAAGAGGCCATTAAAGAGCTTTTAGATTACAATTATCCTGGAAACATAAGAGAGCTTATTAGCATTGTCGAGCGTGCTGCGATATTAAGCGAAGAAAAAAACATTAGCAAAGAAGATCTATTCATCTATGCTAAAAAATAACCTTGCTATCTAAATTTGCCTTATATTAAGTTAAATTTAGATAAAATTGCGAGTTAAATTTAAATCTAAGGCGTAGTATGAGAAAGTATAGTATAGCAGTAGTCGGAGCTACTGGGGCTGTAGGCGAAGAGATTTTTCGTGTTTTAGAAGAGATGAATTTTCCAGTTGGCGATATATTGCCACTTGCAAGTGCTAGAAGCGTTGGGAAAGAGATTGAATTTAAAAGCAAGAGCTATCCTATTGTCGAGCTTACTGATACTGTATTTGAAGAGCATGAGATAGATATAGCATTCTTTAGTGCTGGTGGAAGTATATCTGCTCATTTTGCACCGCTGGCTGCGGCTAGCGGGGCTGTAGTTATCGATAATACTAGCCACTTTAGAATGGATCCAGAAGTGCCTTTAGTGGTGCCAGAGTGTAATCCAGAGGATATTTCTCAGTGGCATAATAAAGGTATAATAGCCAACCCAAATTGCTCCACAATCCAAATGGTTCAAATCCTAAAACCTCTTGATGATGCCTTTGGTATCCAAAGGGTGGATGTAAGCACATATCAAGCTACAAGCGGAGCTGGTAAAAAGGGTATGGAGGAGCTAGTTTTACAGATGCAAAAGTTTTTTGAATTCAAGCTTGATGAGTGTGAGCCAAGTGCTTTTAAGCATCAAATCGCTCTAAATGTAATCCCACATATTGATATATTTTTAGAAAATGACTACACAAAAGAAGAGATGAAAATGGTTAATGAAACCCAAAAAATCCTTCACAAAAATATACAAGTTAGTGCTACTTGCGTTCGTGTGCCAGTCCTTAGAAGTCATAGCGAGAGTATCACTATCAGATTTCAAACAGCAATTGACGCACAAAAAGCAACTCAAATTCTAAAAAACGCTCCAAGCGTAGTAGTCCAAGATAGCCCAAAAGATAATCTATACCCAATGCCAATCCACGCTAGTGATACAAATGATACTTATGTGGGTAGGATTAGACGTGATAATTACGATGAGAGCATACTTCACCTATGGTGCGTAGCTGATCAAATCAGAGTTGGCGCTGCTACAAATGCGGTTAGAATAGCACAAAAATGGATAGAGCTACAAGAGCAAAATGGATAGTGTAAAAAACAAGATAGAAAGGCTATTTGAAGGGCTTTTATGGAAGTCTAGAATGGTTACCTTGCTTCCTGTGATATTTGGATTACTAGGAGCTTTTGTAATGTTTATTGTAGCTAGTTATGATATTATAAAAGTATTTATCTATGCTTGGAATTACCTAGTATTAGGCGATCATAGTATAGATTTACATAGTGATGGCGTGGGGCTTATCATCGGTGCGATAGATCTATATTTGATGGCGCTTGTATTTTTTATATTTAGCTTTGGAATTTATGAGCTTTTCATTAGTCAAATCGATACAATTAAAAACTCCAGACAGGCTAGAGTGCTTGAAGTTCATAGTTTAGACCAGCTCAAAGATAAGATTGGTAAGGTTATTGTGATGGTTTTAGTGGTAAATTTCTTTCAGCGTGTATTACATGCTAAATTTACCACACCGCTTGAAATGGTATATTTAGCATTATCGATTTTAGCTCTTTGCTTGGGTCTATATTTCTTACATAAAAGCTCAAAACATTAGGATAAAGGATATTTATGATTTTTATAGATGCGTGTTTTGGTAAGCCAACACCTTATACTCCAGTTTGGATGATGCGTCAAGCTGGTAGATACCTTCCTGAATATATGAAAGTAAGGTCTGAAGCGGGGGATTTTTTATCACTTTGTAAAGATTATAAAAAAGCTAGTGAGGTTACACTTCAGCCTGTGGATATTTTAGGCGTAGATGCGGCGATTCTTTTTAGCGATATTTTGGTTGTTCCTATGGAGATGGGTATGGAGCTTAAATTTGTAAAAGGCGAAGGGCCGCTATTTCCTAAACCAATTGCCACGATGGAGGATTTAGATAGATTAAGTAGCGATAAAGCTATTAAAAATTTAAGCTATGTATATGATACCATTAAACTAACTAGAGAAAAATTACCACAAGATAAAGCTCTAATAGGCTTTTGCGGTGCTCCATGGACTATAGCTACATATATGATCGAAGGCGGTAGCACCAAAACCTATAATATCTGCAAAAAAATGGTATATGATAATCCGCAATTTTTACACGCTATTTTGCGTAAAGTAACTAACGCACTCAAACTATATCTATCAGAGCAGATTAAAGCTGGGGTCAATGCCGTTCAGATATTTGATAGCTGGGCTGGAGCATTAGAAAAAAGTGCTTATATGGAATTTGGATTTAGCTATATTAATGAGATTGTAGATTACTTAAAAAGCAATTTTCCTGATATAGCTGTGATTGTCTTTCCTAAAGGGATTGGCGGATTTTTAGAAGATATTAGCGGTAATTTTGATGTGCTGGGTGTGGATTGGAGTACTCCGCTTAAAAGCGTCAAAAACTCACTAGGTAAAAAATATGTCCTACAAGGCAATATGGAACCAGCAAGACTATATAGCAAAGATGCGATAGATGATGGCGTAGATGAAATTTTATCAATTATGGGTGGCAAAAGGCATATTTTTAACCTAGGCCATGGTATTTTGCCTGATATTCCAGTTGAAAATGCCAAATACTTTATCAAATCTGTCCAAGAAAAATCCGCAAAATATGCAAAATAATGAAGTATAAATTCATATTTGGCCCAGTGAGTAGCCGCAGATTTGGTAGCTCACTTGGGATTGACTTAAGCCCAGAGCAAAAAAGTTGTAATTTTGACTGCTTATACTGCGAATTAGCTAAAGCCAAGGTTGTCCGCACCATAGCAAATGAGCCAAGCACTAGCGAGATAATAAATGAGCTAAAAGACGCCCTTAGCGAATTTAAAGATATTGATGTTATCACTATTACGGCTAATGGAGAGCCTAGTCTATATAGCGATTTATCAAATTTAATTGCTCAAATAAATCTACTTAAAACTACGCAAAAATCATTAATTCTTAGCAATGGAAGTGCCGTTTTAAACCCTAAAATATCAAACACCCTTTTAGAGCTTGACATTGTTAAATTCAGCCTTGATAGTGCTAATCCAAAGACATTTCGCAAAATAGATAGGAGCATCGATAAGATCGATACAGATAATCTAATAGAGCTAATGAGCGAATTTAGGATGAAATTTAAAGGTGAGCTGATTATGGAAGTTTTGGTTGTGGCTGGTTATAATGATAGCGATGATGAGTTTATAGCATTAAATAAAGCCTTTAAAAAGATCTCACCCCATAGAATAGATATAAGCACCATAGATCGCCCACCAGCTCATAACGCTAGTGGCGTAAGTAGCCAAAAGCTACACCATCTATCTACTTTCATAGACGCAGCACCGGTAAATATCGCTTCTAAAATGCCCTTAAAATCTAAATTTGATTATAGTCAAGATGAGCTAGAAAAGCTTCTTAAATTACGCCCTCAAAGCCTATATGATATAGAAAATAATTTCACGCAAAATGCAAAAATAAATTTACAAAACCTAATAAATCAAGGCAAAGTGATAGAATGCGATTTAGCGGGAATGAAATTTTATAGAATTTAATAAATATCTTATATTTAAGCTAAATTTAATTGACAAATATTAAATTATTAGATATAATTCCAGCTCATTTATACAATATTCCGGATTAGCTCAGCGGTAGAGTAGTCGGCTGTTAACCGATTGGTCGCTGGTTCGAATCCAGCATCCGGAGCCACTTTATATTTATCCCCCCCCTATTTTATAATCTTAACTAATCAAATGATTTTACTTACTATTTTGATTAAAATTAGCAATTATACTTTATAATCTTATAATTTTTAATATTTTAATTTTTATTTAAAATAAATTGTCTCGCCACGCTTAGTCACTTTAGTATAAATTAAACTTACATATAATTTGCCTAACTTCTTGTTAATTTGATAATAACTAAATTAAAGCGACAAGGCAGTTTGCTTATATATCAATTGGTTAAAAATAAAATAATAGCAAATTTATAGATATAAACATAAATTCTCATCAAATTTAGCTAATAGATATTTTTATTTAGCATAATATACTATAAGATAAAGTGCGATAATCACACAATACTAGCTATCATTTAATAAAATCGTAAATCACCACTCCGCCTTTTTAAACCGTATATCTCCTTGTGTCAGAGCCTAAAATATCGCTAAAAAGTTATAATAACTAAGGGTAAGATAGTGAAAGCTAAATTATAAATTAAGTATTAACCTAAATTTATAGTACTTAAAAGTATATTAATTGGATAAAAGTAATTTTAAATATTTGTATCTAAGAGATAATATTAAAGGTAGGGCGTAAGCCCCACCTTGTAAATCTAGGATTAGTCAAGAACCTTATGGTTATAAGGTTTGTTATTTTTATCTAATTCTAGAAGTTTAGCATCTGGGTTATCATTTATATTGCTGTGTTCATAATAGCGATCGCCAGCTTTATGGTTTTTACCTGTGCTTTGACGAGCGTCATTTAGATCCACTTTATAGCGAATTTCACCTGGATTTAATTTTTGAATATCCTCAAAACCTAAATTGCTAGTTTTAAAATCACTAAATCCATATTCAAGAGCTATTTCGCTTAGTTTGGTTTGACCCATTCTAGCCATTTCTAAAGCTTGAAGTAGCATTCTACTAGCTTCTCTTGGGCTATGGAAGCCAGTTGAGTTTTCAGCACCCACAAAGTCGCCTCTCATTTGACCTTTTCTATGTAATTCTAAAACTTCTTTTAACACTGCAGAGATTTTTTTGTCATCTGCTTTGCCATCTGTTTGAAACTCAGGAAGTGCGCCTAGTCTATCACGCATATTTTTAATATCGTTTATTAGGCTTACTGTAGCATACTCTACTGATCTTAGATCAAATGCGATTGATCTTTGTATATCTTTGATTTGTGCTTTTAGCTCCTCTTCGCTTTGAGTATGGCAGCTTTTACAAGCAGCGTTAATATCTTTAAGCGGAGATGTTACATTGTGATTTGTCATTTTGCTTGAGCCTTTTCTCACATATGGCATATGACAATCAGCACAGCTTACACCATTTGCAGCATGGACTGAGCTTGAGTATAGCTCTGTTTCAGGGTGCTGGATTTTTAGCATTGGTGCTTTTGTAATTTTGTGAGCCCAATCTTGTGGGAATATAGAGCGAGTTACATCTTCATCGTAATACTCATCAAACATCTCAATTCTAAATGGTTTATTTTTGCCCCATTGTTTCCATGGGAATACTAGCTCAATACCATCAACTTCAATTTCAGTAGCTTTATTACCATCTCTCCAGCTATCAAATTCATCATAAGTTTTTTGAGTGCCGTTCCACCATTTTTTATCTGTATCATTAGCGATTGATTCACCGATAGTTTTGACTTTTTCACCTGTTGGGCGGAAATAGTACTCAACATGGCATTGCGCACAAACTAAGCTTCTCATCTCACTTCTAGTAGCTTTCACACCTGTTACAGGATCTGGCTCATAGCCTCTCCATTTTGTCAAAGCATTGATTAAAGCGGTGCGAGTTACACGAAGTTCCATTGTATTTGGCACATGGCAATCAGCACAGGCAACACCCATTCTTTTACCGCCATGAGGGCCACTGTGTTCTGGGCTATTTTCTGTGATGCCTTCTAATGCTGGGACATTTTTGATCATTGTCCAGTATTTAGCACTATTAAATGAGACCCATTTTTCACGAGGCGTATCGCCTAAAGCAGCGTTATTTTCTAGCCATTTTGTCCAACCGCTATGGCAATTCATACAGGCAGCTGGCTGACCGTTAAAAGCAGGAAAACCATGTGAATTTAAGAAATCTTTATTGTTTCTTGCTGTATCCATTTGATCTACTTGAATCCAGAAGTGGCCACGCTCTTCATTTGCATCTATAGAGAATGGATAACCAGCCCATAAAACCGTAAGTTGTGGGTATCTAATCAATTTAGAATATGAGTGATTTCCACCAAATTCAGTCTCAAACGGAGCTTCAGTTTCAACTGTTTGATACATATCTATATATTCAGGGAAATTTTTACCCCAAACATTAAAGCGTGGATCATCATCGCTCATATTCACCACATCTTTAGAGACTACACCAGCCATATCAGGCTGAGCTTTTTTGTTTGAAATGTCTTTGTTAAATAAAACAAAGCCGATCAAAACAATGATGGCTAATACCGCCAAAAGAGCCTTTTTCATACTCCTATCCTTTCTATAAAAGTTAAATTTACTCTATTACTAAAATCAATCTTAGAACCCACGAGTGTGGCCTACGCTAGCGTGACATTTAACGCAGCTTAGCTGTTCATTAGCGTGATTTATAGTTGTTGTTGGATTTACCACTACTGATACCATTTGAGAGTGGCAGCGAACGCAGTTTGCTTGTACCATATTTTTACTCATTTTAGTTGCAGTGAAATTTTGAGGTAAATCATCTAATTTAAAGGTAAATGCATAAGCGTGTGATATACCACTTTGAGCTTTAGCTATCCATTTATCCACAAATTCATTAGGTAAATGGCAGTCATTACAGCTTGCTAATGGCTTGCCGTTTATCTCTCTTGAGTGGGCACTTTTACGCCAGCTAGCATATACATCATTCATAACATGGCAGTTATTACAGGCTGCACTATCATCGCTAAAATAAGACATACCCTTAGCATTGTAAAAAGTATATCCAGCAGCCACAATAATGATCGCTACAACAACTAAAAACCACATAAATGTAGAGTTATTACTATTACCTTGCACTTTATCCTCCTTCCCAAAAAGATAAAAATGTTAAATGAAATTGTAATGAATTTTAATTTTTTTGTCAATAAAATTAAACTTAAACTTCGATTTTATCATATTTTGAAAGCAATCTTTCAAGCATATTTTTACGCAGATTTAGTTTAAATTTGATTAATATAATTTTTATCTTATTTTATACTACGGCCTTATTTTGCCACTTTTTGCTCTTCCATCTTAATGCGTTTGTCATACCACGCAAGGCCTCATCAGCACAAAATCCAATCCAAACACCCACAATTCCAAGTCCAAAATAAAAACATAAAACATATCCAACAGGCAAAGAAATCCCAAACATAAATATCACCCCACTAAAAAAGCAAAATCTAGCATCGCCACTAGCACGAAGTGAATTTACCATTATAATATTAAATGTTCTAGCGACTTCAAGAAATATAGAAAGAGCAAATAGAGGTATCATAATCTCTTTTAAAATATCATTTAAATTTAAGATACTCATAGTTTGATTTTGTGCTAAATAGCTGCTAAGAGCTACTAAAAATGAGGCTAAAAGGCTGATATATAACGCTCTCCAAGTGTGTTTATATGCGATTTGGAGTTTTTTAGCACCTACTAATTTGCCAATTATTATCTCATTTGCGACGCTGATTGCTTGACCAATTAACATTATAAATAAGGAAATTTGAAAATATATGGTTTGGACGCTTAAATTCTCCTTGCCAAGACTAGCTACAAAGCCAAAAGCTATTGTATATTGCACGATCCAAAGCAGATTTTCGCCAGCTGACCAGCCGCCAATTTTCATAATTTTGGCTATTACTTCTCGTTCAATTGTGACAAATTCGATTAATTTTAGCTTAAATTTAACTATATAAATGAGTATAAATATCAAAATTAATATAGCCAAAACTCGCCCTATTATAGTAGATAGCCCTACGCCAAAAAGCTCACTTTGAGTAAAATTTAATACATAAAAGTTCCCAATTAATGTAACTCCATCCATAAAAACAGTCACAAACATAACACTATAAGCTCTATTATAAACACGAATTATAGAAGCTAGCACGATCCCAACTGCATCAAAAAATAGGCAAATTCCAAGCATATATAGATAAATTGTGCTTTGTCTCATTAGCTCTTGTGGGACATTCATAAGCTCTAAAATCCACTCCCCATGCCACAATATCCCAGCCCCACATACTAAACCTAAAATGAAATTTAAAAATAAACTTTGATGTATCGCCTTAGAGGCTAAATAGCTGTTTTTAGCACCGATAGCTTGAGATATTACAACCGAACAACCAATACTTAAAAATGTAAAAATCGTGATAAAAATATCTAAAATTTGATTTCCAGCACCCATAGCCCCAACTAAGAAATTTGAGTATGCTGCGACCATTAAGGTATTGATAATAAGCGACAAATACCGCAAAAATAATTCAAAAAATATAGGAACGCTAAGAGCTTTGAGTGAGAGTTGTTTAGAGGACATTTGATCGCCTAATTATAAATTTGATTGCTAAATTCTAGCATAATAAGAATAAAAATTAAATTTATAATTTAATAAAAATATAAATTCTTTTTTTTAAGATATTATTAAATTTCTTTGATGAAATATCTAAATTTTTATATTAAATTAAGTTTAACTAAGCTAGAATTTGATTTTAATATTAATTCTCAAGGTATAAAAATGAGTAAAAATTTAGGCTATTCTTGCTTGGCTTTAACTATGATTGCAAATTTAAATTTACAAGCAGAAAATTTAGCTAATCCTAAAGAAATAACACCTTTAAAGCAATTCTCTCCACCGCCATTAATCAATCCAAATATCACTCTTGGCTACTATCTAGAGAATCGATTTGATAGAACTTTTCGCACTTCATATTACCGAGTTACAGATATAATTGATAAATCCTTAGATCTATTTCATATAAGTGGCGGGTATTTTGATCATAAAAAATTATAGCACCATATTATTAAGAGCTAGAGAGTCTAATCTCTATACTACATTAAATGCTCACACAACCAATGCCACCCCATATAGAAGTGCTAATGGAGATAAGATTAATTTTGGTTATAATCGAGATGGAGTAAATTTAATATTAGGCTATGTGTTTGATCCATTTAATGAGATTAAATTTAGCTTTTTAGAAGATAATATAAAAAATGATAAACAACCTCAACATACGATGGATCTACTATATACAAGGCGTTATGTTTCTAAGATTAATTATAGATTTGGGTTTAATGATCTATCTGATACTTTAAATTTTGATCTTTCTTATATTAAATTAGATCGAGAAGCTGATAACTTCTCAAATCGTCAAAATAACGCAAATCAAGTAAAGATGAGAGTAGATAGGGATATTTTTAATACTAGTGTAAAATATGATAAAGATATTTTAAGCTTTCATAATCTAATTGGAATTGGCTACACGCATGATAATCACATAGCAAAACGATACGCCAAAGCAAATAATCGGAGTGAATTTAAATTTAACGGCTATAGATTTCCAGATATAGAAGTAGATGAGTTTAATCTATTTGATACAATAAAATATAGTATTTCGCCAGCTCACGCTATATCAATTGGATTAGAATATGATTATAATAAAGCAAAAATCAAAGCCTTAAATGATGTAGTCCAAAGTAATGGTGTGATTAATATAACTCCACAAATTATATGGAAAAACCACTATGGAGATATATTTGATGGAGATATAAATCAAGACGCTTTAAGTATGGCTACTAGATATGATTTTACCCCTGATGATACTCAAATTTACTCTTTGAGTTTAGAAAGCATTGAGAGAATTCCTAGCAATGATGAGAGATTTGTCTCCTTAAATGGCGCAAACGCTCAAGGCTGGGCATCAAACCCAAATTTAAATCCAGAGCGTAGAAATAGAATAAAAACTGAATTTAAACTAAAAAATAGCAATTTCATAGACTATATGAGTTCTAAATTTGATAATGATTCTTGGCAAATTGGAGGGCATTTTATCGCTGATTGGGCTAATGATTTTATAATTTTAGATCGCAGTAAATCCATAGCCACAAAAGGCAATGTAATATCTAGGAATATCGATGCGAGGCTATATAGCCTTAATGGAAATCTAAGCTATAATTTTTTAGAAAATTTTGGTTTTAAAACAAATATATATTATAATTACGGAGAAAATAAAAGCGATAATAGACCTCTTTATCAAATAGCACCACTTGAGATGACTTTAAATTTAGATTATCAAAATTATACCAAATTTGGCAAATACTCTATAGGTGCTGCCATGAGAGCTGTGGCTAGTCAAAATAGAGGTGATTTTGATAAAAATAGCGGTCTTGGTATAGATAATAAAACAGGCGGATTTGCTATATTTGATCTATATGCAAGTATTGCTATTAAGGGTAATTGGGAAGCCAGATTTGGTGTTAATAATATTTTTAATAAAAAATATAGTGAATATATTAGCGGTTCGCATGTAGAAGCCATAGAGCCATCTGCAGTGGATGCACCAGGTAGGGGATTTTATGTTTCATTTAATGGCAAATTTTAGGAGATAATGATGAATAATAGAAGAGATTTTTTACAAAAAAGTTCGATTTTAGCTCTTGGGTCTTTGGGTGTTTTGAGTATTCCAAATTTACTCTTTGGTAATAAAAATAGAGTTGATATTTGGAATGCGCCTGCGATTATATCGCTTATTGTGGCTGTAGCAATAAAGCAAGGAATGGCAAAAGATTTAATAAACCTAAACTATAAAGAGTGGAGAAATCCTGATCAATTAAGAGCTGGATTTGCAAGTGATTCGTTTTTGCTATCAAGCTCACCTGTAAATGTAGGACTAAATTTGGCAAATCAAGGACTTGATATTAAGATGCTAAATATCTTAACAAATGGATTAAACTACATATTTAGCAAGGATAAAAATTTAAGCTCATTAAAGGATTTAGAGGGTAAAAAACTAATTATGGCATTTAAAAATGATTTGCCAGATATTGTTTTTAGATCATTATGTATAAAAAATAACATAAATTTAGACAAAATCAATATCACATATGTCCAAACTCCACCTGAAGCGATGATGATGTTTTTAAAAAAAGATTTTGATAATATCCTTATATCTGAGCCTATGGGATCGGCAATGGGTTTAGCAGCTAAGAAAAATGGAGTTGATATAAAACGAGCTTTAGATATACAAAAAATATGGGCTGATACATTTAAGCAAGCCCCTATAATTCCGCAAGCTGGATTGATAGTAAATGGTAGCTTTTATCAAAAAAATATAGAATTTTTCAATACTTTTCATCAAGATTTAAAAGATGCTTTAATATGGATAAACTCTAGTCCTGACCTAGCAGCACAATTTGGCTCTAAATACCTACTTGTACCACAACCAGCGATAAAAGAGGCTATAGCTTATGCCAATTTGAGAGTGGATAGATGTAAAGATATTTCTGATAATTTAGATAGATTTTTTAGCATAATCTATGATATAAATCCAAAACTCATAGGTGGAAAAATGCCTAGCAAAGAGATATATTTATGATAACACAAGATGGTAACGCCATAAGACTTAACGCTTTTCATAAAATTAGCAACTACCTAATAGAAGGACTTAGTGGGCTTGGAATCATAGCTCTATTTTTAGGAGTGTGGCATATTGGCTCTAAGATTAGTGGGGAATTTATCTTACCAGCCCCGCTTAATGTCCTTCAACGCTCACTTGAGATTATCGCAAGTAGTGATAATCAAATTTTACTAACAATATATAGAACAACTATTAGCATAGTTTTTGCCTTTATTATTGGCTGGATTTTAGGCGTAATAGCTGGAAGCTTTAAGACATTAGCTAGATTATTTAAACCACTGATGGATATATTTTTAGCCATTCCACCAATTATATGGATTGTTATAAGTTTGTTTTGGTTTGGGATTGGAAGTGTGAGTGTGATTTTTTCTGTATTTATAGCAATTTTTCCTTTAAGCTTTGCAAATTCTATGCTTAGTGTGATTACTCTTGATGATAGGCTAGATGAAGTTTGTATCGCTTATAAATTAAATTTATTCAAAAGATTAAAAGCCTACTATCTGCCACATATCTTGCCATATCTTTTAAATTCGCTAAATATCATAACTGCTATGGGAATTAAGATTATGATTATGGCTGAGCTACTTGGTGCTAGCGATGGAGTTGGGGCTAAAATCGCAGATGCTAGAACTTACCTAGATACTACTGAAGTTTTAGCTTATGTTACGATTATGATTGGGTTTATTTTGCTATTTAATTTTCTTTTTATAAAGCCTATAAAGATTATATTTCTGCCTTGGCTTAAGGAGAGTTGATGAGTATTTTAAGAGTTGAAAACTTAAGCTATTATATAGCTCAAAAGCCTATAATTAAAGATTTTTCCTTAAGTCTAAATTTAGGTCAGATTGTAACACTTTTTGGTCCTTCTGGATGTGGAAAAAGCACATTTTTAAGGCTAATTAGCTCTATTTTAAAACCAAAAGATGGAATTATAAATCATAGTGGCAAAATCTCATATATATTTCAAGAGCACCGCCTTTTTGATAGTTTAAGCGTCTATGAAAATATCGCCTTAGTGATGAAAAGAGCAGATCCAAAGTGGATATATGATAACCTTAGCGATTTAGGTCTTAGCAAAATAGATGCTAAAAAATATCCCAATGAACTAAGTGGCGGTATGAGAGCTAGGGTAGCTTTTATTAGAGCTTTGGCTTATAATGGGGATTTGATATTGCTTGATGAGCCATTTAGTGGTATTGATTTTACCATGCGTCAAATATTAATGGAGAAATTAAATTCAGCCATAAAATCAAATAATAAAGCCGCTATTTTAGTTACTCATGATGCTTATGAGGCTTGTAAGCTATCTGATATTATAATTTTTTTATCACAAACTCAAATGCAAATAGAAAAAACTCTAAAAATAAATCAAAAAAATAGAGATGAAAAATTTATAAAAGAGCTTTTTAATAGCGAATTTAAAGGGAGAATTTACTTTGATTAGTAGTTTAAAAGAGTTAATTTATGATTTTTTTATCCACCCTATGAGACTATTTTTTATAATGAGTGGATTATTTGCTATTTTTGGGACAATTATACTGATATTTAATATTGGCGATTTTATATCATTTCATAAATTTATATTTATAGAGCTTTTTGTCTCTAGTGCTTTTGTGGGCTTTTTGCTTACTGCTGTGAGCGATTGGGCTGATTATAAGGGGAGTTTGTTGCCTTATAGCGTAATTGGATTTATATTATTAATTCTAGCTTTATCAACTCAAATTTTAGGCTTTAATGGCTCTATTTTTATAGCATTTTTATGGAGCTTTATAGCTATAACGACCTTAATTTGGCTGATAAAAGCTAAGAATTATGATAATTTTAGCTTGATTTTTCTTCTTTGTTTTATTGCTTTTATTGAATTTTATGGGGTTATTTACGAGCCTAAGCCCTATGCATTAATACACTGCTTTATGGGTGGAATTATTTTAATTGGATTTAGGATTAGTACTGTGCTTGCTAGATTGGCTTTAGATAGAAAATTTAAAGATAATTCATATATATTTATCCCAAATCCAATTTTAAAAAATATCTCCTATATCTCTCTTTTAGCCCTTGCTTTGTGCGATATTTTAAGATTAGATAATACTACTTCTGGATTTATCTGTGCTGGAGCTGGATTAATTATCCTAAGTCAAATATCACAATGGCATCATAGAGTATTTCTAAGCACACATTATACATTTATATACTATATTTTATTATTTGGAAGCGGGCTAATATATCTAGCTTTGGGGGTTGATTTGCTATTTGGGCTTAATTTTACCAGCACAATATTACATGGGATTACCATTTGGAGCACTATAGGATTTATCTTTTTTGTATTTAATGTATCATCGCTTAGACATAGCGGACAAGCAACTTTAAACCTACCAATCTGTGGTAAAATAGGAATTATTCTACTAGCCATCGCTACTATATCAAAGCTATTTTTAGCCCAAATTTGGGATATTTTTTATATTACAATTCCAGCTATATTAGTTGGATTGCTCTTTTTAATCTTTGTTGGTAGATATACTATAATATATAAAAACAACCCATTTACAGATGATCCTGAATAATAAAGATAATTAAATAGAATAAATCAAATTTATTCTATTTATAGTTTTTACAAATCTATAACCACCTTAGCAGCTATGGCTAATTGGTATAAAATTTGAGTTAAAATACTTGTAGCTTGTAGCATTTTGGTCTCTACCTTTGGTAAAACCAAAATCGAATCCCCAGGATAGACATCCTCTCCGCTAGAGGCTTTGAATTTACCAGCTTTACCATTGGCTGAAACTAGTATAACTCTACTGCTATCAGCCCTAGAGCTTAAATCCCCAGCCATCTTGATATAATCTTCAATATCAGAGTTAGCCACATGAGTAAATGCTCCTGGCATTGATACCTCGCCTTGGACAATTACTATATTATCCTTTGTTGGTATATAGATGGTATCATCTTCTTGTAATACAATTTGATAAATATCATCTTTATTGCTAATCACCACTTGACCCTTAGGCTCAACCATTCTAGCACGCTCTATAAAATCCAAAATTGCCTTAGCCTCAGTCGCTCTAATCTGCGCTTCTTGGGTTGTATCTGATGAGGTAGTAAGGGCTATGGATTCTAGCTCTCTTAGGTGTGAATCAATCAAATTTTTTTGCATTTTAGCCACACTTTTTCTAAATAGCTGAAGTGCGTCTATATTTGATTGTGGATTAAAGCCGATCTTATCCATCAAATCTCCAAGAGTAGCACCCTTTGGCATAACTATCGCACGAGAGCCACTATGCTCTCCATCTATATTTACACGCACTTCACTAGCAGAGTGATCAGTCATAAACTCAACCGCATCTCCAGCCCTTAAGTTAATAGAATCGAATTTAGCTAGTGGATAGCTATTGATTTGAATTTGACTATTATCTGCATGACTTCTTACAATCGCTTGAGTAACAACTGGTTTAATACCAGCTAATCTAGCTAACTCTTTTAAGCTCATTGTCTTATCTTTTGCCTCAAATCTATATGAGCGAAGCACCTCGCCACTAGCACTCATATACGCCCCAACGCTACCTACTAATATCACATCTCCATTTTTAAGCGCAAACATCTCTATCTTGCCATCAACCATAAAATCATATAAATCCACTTTTTTATAAGGCTGATTATTACGAACAACTATAATATCACGAAAGCTACCATACTGCGGATTTATGCCACCAGCTTTATCTATGAATTGGATAAGTGAATCTGAGCTAAGCCCTTGATAAAGACCAGGTCTATTGACATTGCCAGTTACAAATACAGATACATTTTGATAAATTCCCATATCAGCATAGACATGGACATTCTCTTTAAATACCTTTTTTACGCTTTTTGAGATTGTCGCGACTAAATTTGAGTTTTTCACGCCCAAAAGCTTGATAACGCCAACTTTTGGCAAAAATATATTTCCTTGAGAGTCTATAGTAAGTTGTTTTTCAAACTCATACGCCCCCCAAAGCTTCACATTTACCATATCTCCAATGGCTAAAATATAATCAGGATTATAGATATGCTGACTAACCATCGTGAAATTGCCATTAAATAAATTCTCTCCAAACACGGTTTGTACCGGCTGAAAATTATATGTAGTTTGGTTTAAATCTTGTGTATTTGTAGTAAATGATTGAGTAGATGAAACTACCGAATTTGCTGAGTTTATAGATTCTGTTTGCACCGCAGCTATAGATGAAGTTGTAAAAATAGCTAAAATTAATAATAATCTTTTCATTTTATAATCTTTCCAAATTTGAGTAGTTTATAATTCTACATTAAAATCGATTAATAAATGGCTAATCAACGCCTTTTATCAAATTTTCTTTTACCTATTGTTTGCTCATTTAGTCTTCTGCTTAGCATTAAATCGATAATTGGCTGCTCTCTTTTATTTGCTCTTTGGCAGTGGTTTTTTTGAAATTTATCTGTGATAAATATCACTATTTTAGCCCATCTTTTATGACGCATTCTCCACGCATGGCTAGATACGGACTCCCAAGCATAGCCATTAAATATAGTAGCATTTACGAAGTGATCAAGTGCTCTAACGCCTTGTCTAGCACGAGTTGGATCGCCAAAAGTGCCAACAATAACAATATAAATATACCCAATTATAGCCATCGGGACAAGCACACACAAAAGTGCCGTCCCAACTATCTTCTCCTTTAATCTCAAATTCACTGCCTTCGCGTCATCTTAATCATCATGCCATTAGCCGAACGCACAGTGAGCCTACCAACCACATCAGGGATAAAGCCATCTTTTAACTCCAATTTAAATTCTCTTAAAATATTAGCCAAAATTATAATCGCCTCTTGCATAGCAAAGCCTTGTCCGATACAAATTCGCTCACCTAGCCCAAATGGCATATACTTCTCTTTTGGAATATCATCATTATGCCTATCTGGTCTAAACTCATGTGGAGCATCCCAAAAATCCTCATGCCTATGAATAAGCCATGGTGCCACAACCACGCCAGAGCCTTTTTTTAATACCTTATCCCTAATTTTAGTATCATTTTTGCTTTGTCTAGCAAAAAAGCCAACTGGCGGATATAGCCTAAGTGCCTCTTTAAAAACATTAGTTAAATATCTCATATTTTTTATATCAGAGATGCTAAATTTGCCATCTTTATTAATGCTAATTACCTCATTATACGCCTTTTGCTGTGCATCTTGATCAAGGCTTAAGCAGTATAGCGTCCATGTAAGCGAACTAGCTGTAGTCTCATGACCTGCTAAAAATAGCATGGAAACCTGATCTAAAATCTCTTCAAAGCTAAATCTTTGATTACTATCAGCATCGATAGTGTGTAAAAGCGATGATAAAATATCACAATGCGTATCATTAGCGTAATTATCATATCTAGGCTTGATAATATTTGAGAGATTTTGCCTTATTATCTCTCCAGCTTTCATTCTTTTATTCTCTCCAAGTATATTTGATAGCCATTGTGGCACACAAAAAAACTTCCTAATAGCCGTTCTAGCGGTCTCTTCTTGGAATGTTACAAATGCGTGTAAGATCTCTTTACCTTTTTCTTCATCAAGCTTTGCACTCATAATGGTGCGAAATATAACATCTGCAGTTACAAAAGTCATATGCTCATCAACTTCGATAATAGAGCCATCTTCATACTTCCTAAATCTATCCATCATATCAGCAGCCGCACTACTCATAAGATCAAAAACCTTGCTAATCCTAGTCATCTCAAAGCTAGGTCGTAAAAGCTCTCTTTGCTTTTTCCACACTTCGCCATTGGTAGTAAAGATACTCATGCCTAAAAGTGGCTTTAAAAGCTCGTGAAGTAGATCGCTTTTTGGGAATTCCTTGACATTATCAATCATAATTTTGCGAACTTCATTTGGGTCATTTACTACAAATAGATCAAATCCAGGCATCTTCACTCTACCAGATCTCATCTTATAGCTCTTGACATAAAGCCCATCTAGCCATGATCTGCGTTTAAGCAAAAAGGTCGTTATCAATCCAGCCTTATTATTATGTGGTTTTGGATGAAATGGACATACTCCCATATTAGCTCCTTTAAAATTTCTTATATTCAAGTTTGTTAGGATCTGCAACTAAGTAAAAATAGTCATATCCACCACGAATTTGAGTCGCCTTAAGATATAAAAAATGCACTTCATACCACTTATACCTTATATTTTTATATGTTTGTTTATCATAAATTTTAAAAAATCTTACAGATATTAAATTTGGCGAATTTTTAACACTTCTATCTAAAAGCTTGACATAATCAACCATAAAAAAGCACGCCCCATCAATCTTAGAGCTAAAATCTAGCCAGGTAATACCAGAGTTTGCTACTACTTCAAGATCGTTTTTAAATTTATCCCCATGGTTATGAAAAGATGCCAAAGGTGTGCAACCACCGATTAATACAAGCTTTAAATTTGATATATCCACTCCAAGGGCTTTACACTTTCTTATCACATTAGCTACGCTACTAATAGCTATAATACTCCCAACACTATGAGCTACAACCATAATCTCGCTACTAATATTTTGACTATTTTTTAAACTCTTTATAATCTCATTAGCAAAGCTCTCATTTCTTGCTTCAATGCCATCAATCTCGCCCTTAGCATATCTATAGCAAAATCTATATATACTAAGTAGCCAAAATATCCCAGCTTTATTACCAAGATAGAATATCGCTTTACTACTAAAATAGAGTATAAAAATAGAGATTACTAGCCATAAAATCACACTTTCTATAAAATTGCTAAGCACATAACAGATCAATCCAATAAAAAAATATATAGATAAAATAGAGAGTATAGGGTAGTATCCAGCGATTAATTGAGTGCGTGAATGCTTAGCCACCATGCGTGATACACCAGAAAAAAGATGTCCAACCAAAGAGGCAAAAAGTGCATTAAAAATATCTAAAAATCCCTTACAAAAATGCTTACTAGCTATATCATTCCAAGCTAAAAAATTATATCTAGTCTTACACCCTTTATACTCTATATCAAAATAGAATAGCTCATCTTTTTTTAGTTTGCCTAAATTTAGTTGATCTTGCTCTATTGCGCTTGTTTTATTTATATTATTTTTAAAGATGGAGTAGTAGTATTTTGGACTTCTAGGATCAAATCCAGCGATATAAAATAGCTCTCTATGCAACCTCTACCCCCCCCCAATTAATTTACAAACTGGCTATTCTAGCAAATTTAATCATAATCAAAACTTAAATTAAGATTATAAAAACCCTATTAATCTTTATTGGAATTTAAATTTTTCCTTTAATTTTTAAAAGCCAATCATCTAAGGTTTTTTCAAACCCAATAGAGTTGCTATTATAAAATTTAATATCTTTTTGCATATATTTTTGCTCTACCCAACCACCAAAATCATGCGGATACAAATAATCTTTTTTAGCCACATCTGTATTGATAAGATATGGTAAAACCGGCATTGATGGATTTTTACTTATATAATCAAGTGCGAAATTTATAGCCTTATAGCTAGAGTTTGATTTTGGCGAACTAGCTAGATAAACAGCACATTGACTTAGGATAATTCTAGCTTCTGGATAGCCTATTTTAGATACTGCTAGCATAGCATTTGTAGCGATATTTAGGGCATTTGGGTTAGCATTTCCTATATCTTCACTAGCGAAAATCACCATTCTCCTAGCTAAAAATTCAGGCTCCTCACCAGCTGCTATAAGCCTTGCAAGGTAGTATATCGACGCATCAACATCGCTACCCCTTAAGCTTTTTATCATCGCACTTATTAGGCTATAGTGGGTATCCTTGCTACTACTTCCTTCGCTAAAGCTAGAGCATCGCAATGTTTTTAAAGTATCTAAATTTATATTTTTATCCACGCTTATGGCATATTCAAGTAGATTTAACATACTTCTAGCATCGCCTGAGCTTGAGCTAATCAAATACTCCTTAGCACCTTCATCTATAGTAAAATAGATATTTTTTTGTATATCATTTAATAACTCTTCTAAATCTGCGTATGATAGCGGCTTAAACTCAAATATCATCATTCTAGAGCGAATTCCGCTACTTACTATAAATTTTGGATTTTCAGTTGTGGCGCCTATTATTATACACTTTCTTTCTTCCATCGGGATCAAAAGAGTCTCTTGCTGAGTCTTGCTAAGGCGGTGAAATTCATCGATAAATATAAGCGGCAAATAGAGCGACCCGTCAAATTTAGCTATAATCCTTCGTATATCCTCGCTTTTTAAATTCGCCCCATCAAGCTCGAAAAATTCATAATCCATCTGCTTGGCAATGATCCTAGCCATAGTGGTCTTACCGCTTCCAGCCGTGCCGTAAAATAGGCTATGTGGGATATTTTTATTATCTATAAATTTAGCAAAAATCTCTCTAATCTCCTTATGACCTACCATATTCTCAATTTTAGTTGGTCTAAATTTAAGGCTTAAATTCATCTTTTTCCTTTTATAGGGTAGTTCATTGTCAAAATTATACAATAATAAAAATCTTTAAATAGCAAAATAGTAGAAAATGGATTTAAAAATAGCGATAGATGGTGAAATTTAAAAGCGATACACAACTTAAAATTTCACCAAAAAGCGTGATATGATAAATTTAATCACGCTTAAAATTTACTTAATGAGAGCAACCGCAGCCGCAGCCACCGCCTATAGCTTTTAATGCTGCATCGTAGTTTGGCTCAGTTGTGATTTCGCTAACTAGCTCTTTATAGACCACAACGCCATTTGGATCAAGCACGAAAATAGAGCGAGTTAATAACCCCGCAAGTGGGCTACTAGCTAGTAAAACGCCATACTCTTTGCCAAATTTAGCACCTTTAAAATCACTAGCTACTCTTAAATTTTCAATCCCTTCAGTCGAGCAAAATCTCCCCATAGCAAATGGAAGATCGAGCGATATAACTGTAGCTTCTACATTGCTTTTGCTAGCTACTTTTTGATTAAATGTTCTAGCTTCAGTAGCACAAACTCCAGTATCTAGGCTTGGAACGACTATTAATACTTGATATTTGCCACTTGCTCCGCCCACGCTTATAGTAGATAGATCTTTACCTACTAGCTCAACTTCTGGAGCTACTTGACCTACATTTACACCTTTTCCTTCTAACTCTACTGCTGTACCTTTGAAAGTTACTGACATATCATAATCCTTAATTAAATTTGCAAGTGCAATAATATCAAATTAAGATAAATAAACTCTTAATAACTCTTTTGAACTACGATTGTCCCTGCTAATATATCGTGCAAATTTCGCTTATCTTTTCTAAAAAAACAAAAAAGCGATCCACCAAAAATAAATGTAGTAATAAAGAAAAAATATCTAAGCAAGTATATAATCAAATTCGCCTTCTTGCCATTTAAACCAACTAGATAGATCCCTTGGGCTTTATATCCTGGGCTTTGTGCTTTAAAAGCAAAAAATAGAGATTGGATAAGACCAAAAACTAGCCAAACTAAAAAGATGGCTAGTTGATTGCTTTGAAACTCATCTTTACCACTTAAAATAGCATAAGTCATAATATACAAAAGCGGAGCAGCGATAAAAAACATATCCATGATAAAGGCCTTTACTCTGCTAAAAATATTTGCGGCTATGGCCCTACTCATGCGTTGCCACGGCTCCCTGGTTTAATAGCTTTTGAGCCATCTTTACACAATGGACAAGACTCAGGTGGGTAAATCTCAAATTCAAAATTACCAAGAGCAAAAAGCGGCTTATCATCTGGCAATTTACAACTATCTTTTTTCTCATTATTTAATCCACTAACCGCACAAAATCCACGATTAGCTAGCGCTGCAAAGCCCACTACAATACCACCTAAACTCTCAATAATCTTAGCACTCTCTAAGGCTGAACCACCAGTTGTGATTATATCTTCGCATATTATGAATTTTTCGCCCTTTTTCACGCTAAAACCACGCCTAAGAGTCATCACGCTATCTACTCTTTCAGTAAAGATAAATCTCTTTTTACCAGCTCTAGCTAGCTCATATCCGGCTAAAATTCCACCAAGAGCAGGCGAGCAAACACTATCAAATTCAACCCCAGCTTGAGAAATTTTGTTAAATAATTTATCGCACAAAACACCTGTTAAAATCGGATCTTCTAAGACCTTTGCACTTTGGAGATAAAACTGCGAGTGATTTCCACTACTTAGTAAAAAATGCCCTTGTAGATATGCTCCAGCCTCTTTATAGATTGATTCTAAATTCATATTAAACCTTTAAAAGCTCTGCTTCTTTATCTTTTACTATTTGATCCACTTTAGCGATGTAATTATCGGTGATTTTTTGCACCTCATCATAGCCTTTTTTGATCTCATCTTCGCTTAGGGTTTTATCTTTTTCTATCTTTTTAATATCATCATTTGCGTCTTTGCGAATATTTCTGATGGCTACCTTGGCTTTTTCGCCCATAGCTTTAGCCTCTTTAGCGTTTTTTTGGCGATCCTCTGTTGTCATCGGAGGGAAAAATAGCTTAACGCTCTCTCCATCATTGTTTGGATTTACTCCGATATTTGCAGCCTGGATAGCTGCGGCTATGGTCTTTAGCATAGACTTTTCCCATGGAGTTATAGTAATTGTGCTTGCATCAGTAGTTAAGATAGTAGCAACTTGATTTAACGCCGTAGGACTACCATAGTAATCCACATGAATATGATCTAAAATATTAATACTTACCTTGCCGGTGCGAAGTGTGGTAAAATCACGCTTTAAAGCCTCTAAAGCCTTATCGTTGTGTTGTTTTTGGTTATTATAAATTTCATTTAGCATATCTATCCTTTTAGTTGGCTGTTGTATTATTATCTATTACTGGAGCTAATGGTGCTGTAGGCACTGCCTCAGGCAATTTAAACGAGTCAAATTTAGCACTATCTACTACCGAATCACGCAAAGATTGATTATAGGTATAACCAAGAGCTAGTGTATTAATAACAAATAAAAAGCCCATAAAAAATGTAAATTTAGCTAAAAATCCAGCCGGCCCCTTAGCACCAAATAAACTCTCATTGCTCCCACTATAAGCCCCAAGCCCCATAGAAGCACTCTTTTGCAATAATATGACAATAGTCAAAATCACCGCTAATAAAACTTGAATAATAAGAAGAATTGAACTCACGAGTATCCTTTGATTGATAGTATAATTAGCCCGTGATTATAGCAAAAAAAGTTAAAAATTTAGTTAAGCCGCCATCTAGGCAGCTTAAGTTTATTCTCGATTAAATATACCAAGAAGATTAAGAAGTGAAATAAATAAATTTAAAATATCAAGATACAAAGAAACCGCCGCAAGCACCGGACTATCATATCCGCCACGCAAAATCATCTGAGTATCATAAAGGATATAAGCACTAAATAGTATCGCACCAACTGCTGAAATTACAGTGGCTAAAACTGCACTTTGAAAGAATAAATTTAAAAGTCCAGCCACCACAATCACAATTAGTGTGATAAATAGCATTTTACCCATTGATGAAAAATCTCTTTTGGTATTAAAAGCAAAAAGAGTTAGCCCACCAAAAGCCACAGTAGTCATCAAAAATGCTTGAGTGATGATATGCCCCATACCAGCACCTATATAGGTATTAAGCACTGGACCTAAAGTAAGACCACTTACAAAAGTAAATCCAAATAGCAAAAATAGAGCTAAAGTTGGATTTTTGCGTGTGAAAAATAGACCAAAAAGCATTCCAAGCTCAAGGATTAAAAGCATCCAGCTAAAGCTTTTAACATAATCAACGCCGATATATGCCCCCACAGTCGCAGCTAATAGCGAAGCACTAAGAAGCTGATAAGTCTGCTTAACAAATGTCGCTCTAGCACTAATAGACTGCTCACTCTCATAAGTGCGACTAAACTCATTTTGTTGTGATGAGAGATTTCTATTATATAAACTCATTTTTCCTCCAATAAAAATTTACCCATAAGTCTAGCAAAATAAATTTAATACTAAATGAATTAAACCAATTTACAATATATTGTATAAGTAATTTTATTATTTTAAATATATCTATGTTTAAAGGCATTGTAATGATGGATAAAATTTGTAATATTTTAGATGATAAATTTCCGCAAAATGGCGTATTTAGTAGTGAATTTGAGTGGCTATATTTTTATAAAATTAATAAAAAAGCCAATTTAGCCACACATTTTATGAGCCATCATTTTGCGTGATTTTAAGCGGACAAAAGGAGGTTTTGATAAAAAATCAGATATTTTATTATGACAATAGTCGCTACTTAATAGCCCCAATGTATCTAAGCGCCAAATCAGCAATCACAAAAACACCATATCTTGCCCTTAAAATCGCATTTAGTGTAGATGAAATTTTAGAGATAATCAAAGAAATTGGCATTAATAAATTTAACAATACAAAAGATTTGGGGCTATTTTTTGGAGAGCTAGATAAAAATTTGCTTAATGCGATATTTAGACTTATCAGTCTTGAAAATAGCGATAAATTCAGAGCAAATTTAATAAAAAAAGAAATTTTATATCTGCTTTTAAGTGGCGATGGGGGAGATTTTTTACGCTCATATACGCAAAATGGAAGTATGAAAAATATTATTTTAAAAGCCATTAATGAGATAAAAATGAATTATAAAAATCAGATAAATATAGAAAATTTAGCAAGAAATTTTAATATCTCATCATCATCTTTTTACTCAAATTTCAAAGAGATAACAGGCGTAAGCCCGCTTGTGTTTATAAAGCATTTAAGGCTTGAAGAGGCCAAAAATATACTCCTAAATAGCAATCTTGATGCTCATAGCGTGGCTTTGATGGTGGGCTATGAGAGCTGGGCACAATTTAGCCGTGAGTATGCTAGAATGTATGGCTTGCCGCCGATAGCTCACACAAAATTCCTAAAATCGCAAGGATTTTATAAAATTAGGCTACTATCTCTTGAATAAAAATAGGTAAAATTATCATACAAAATTTGAAGGAAAAAATATAAAAAACTTACAAAGCTAGCCTTGCCTTTCGTGCTTAGCACCTCTTTAATCTCAGCAAATGCAAATGAAAAATATGAACAAAAATCCCCATTAGAGCCAGTGTCCTTAACTCAAAAATGGGATAAAATTTTCACTAAAAGTAATAAGATTAATCACGCAAAAGTTACATTTAAAAATCGCTATGGCATTGTTTTAGTCGGCAACCTTTATGTGCCTAAAAATTTAAATGGCAAGGCTGGTGCGATAGCTATTAGCGGTCCATATGGTGCAGTTAAAGAGCAATCAAGCGGAATTTACGCCCAAAATCTAGCCGAGCGTGGTCTTATCACACTTGCTTTTGATCCTAGCTTTACTGGAAAGAGCGGTGGCACACCACGAAATATCAGCAGTCCAGAGATAAACACGGAAGATTTTAGTGCAGCAGTTGATTATCTTGGAAATTTAAATATCGTAAATAGGGATAAAATCGGAATTTTGGGTATTTGTGGATTTGGCGGATTTGCCTTAAATGCTGCTATTTTAGATACAAGAGTAAAGGCAGTTGCAACAAGCGTAATGTATGATATGACTAGAGTTATGGCAAAAGGTTATAACGACGCAAATGATGATAAAAATAAGCGTAAAGAGATGAAAAAAGCGATGAATGAGCAAAGATTTATTGATACAAAAACAGGCGTGATCGCACTTGGAGATAAAGAAACTCATCTAATTAGCCCAGAAAATATCACTGACAAAACACCAAAATTTGTAGCTGAGTATTCGCAGTTTTACAAAACAAAGCGTGGATTTCACGAGCGTTCAATAAACTCAAATGGAGCATGGGCTATCACAAACTCACTACCATTTATAAATATGCCGATTTTAAGCTATATCTCTGAGCTTGATACACCTACTTTAATCGTAGCAGGAGAGAATGCTCACTCTCTATATTTTAGTCAAGATGCCTTTAGTGCTATAAATGGCGATAAAAAAGAGCTTGTAATTATCCCAAATGCCGTTCATACCGATCTTTATGATAACACTACTGGCAAAATTCCATTTGATAAATTTGAGCAATTTTTTAAAATGAATTCGTAATATTTCGCATAATTTTTGCGTTGATTTTGGTGCTAAATTTAAAAGCAAATGAGATGAAAATCGTATTTATAACCCAAAGTGGCAAGGTTTTTGCCACTTTAAATGATAGCAAAATATCAAGGGATTTTTACTCTCTTTTGCCATTAAAAATTGAGCTTAAAGACTACGCTGTGGCTGAAAAATACGCTAAATTAGCAAGACCGCTTGATATAAGAGATGAGCCAAGCACAGATGGGAAAAAGGGCGATATTTCGTATTTTGCGCCGTGGGGTAATTTTGTGATTTATTACAAAAATCAGCCCTTTTATGAAGGTATTATCCGCTTAGGTAGATTTGATGGCGATTTCAACGCAGTTATAAACTCAAAAAATGTAGAGATAAAGGTAGTAAAATGATAAAATTTGATGGCATCATAAAGCCAAACACAGAGCTTTTTAATCATATTAAATAATTAGTTAAAATAAATAGAGAAAAGGTCGCAAAACTAAGCGGTGCGTATCTTGCTCGTGATAAGATACGCCATATTTATCAGCCATAACTAGCTTAAGGTTGATGAGAGTGTGATTGTAAATTTGCCCTTTTATACAGATTTTGGCACTACATTAGGCTTGGTAAAAATATCAGCGTTAATGCCATAATAGCCGCCGCTTCTGTTGCAAAGTCCCAAATAGTCGTAGGCAACCCAGCAAAAATTATTAAAAATTTAATTTTTCTTAATAATTACTATTTTAGCTCTTAACTCAAGCGGAGTTAATAAATCCAACTCCGCTTATTAAAATTAAAATGAATATCTAGCATTTAAATTCACAGCTAAATCTGTATCATAGTCACCAAAAGCTGATTTTTCCAAGGTTAAGCCAATCCTTAGATTATCACTAGCTATCATATTTAGACCCAAATTCATAAGCATTCTAGAGTCTTTGTCGTTATATTTAGCACTCTCGCCATCTATAACTATCTCTGAGTTTTTCATCATCTCCCATTGATAGCTAAGCCCTCCAAGAGCGTAAGCTCTGATATGTCCTAGCCAAATCTCTCTTGCGAAGTTAAATCCAGCCCTTCCTACAAGCAAGTCTGACCCCTTAATATCCATCTCAAAGCCATTTTGATTTTTTATTGTCGCTCCGCTATTATTTAGATATACAAACTCAGCTTGTGGCTCAAAATAAAAATTATCAAAATCAAACCTATAGCCAAATTCCCCACCTAAATAGAGTGAGTTTGTATTATAATCTGTATTTAGAAAGCTTAAGCTCATATTTGGGAAGTTATAATCCATTTTATGGTTATTTCTAGTATATTTTGCAATAGCATCTATATACCAACCACTATCAAACACTCCAGATATATAAAATCCCCCTCCGATAGCTTTGACATCGCCTTTTGCGTTATTGCCATCTATATCATTTTTTGTATGAGTTATAGTCATACCGCTAAAGATAGAACCGCTTGAAATTTGACTTTGTTTATCAAAACCAGCTTGAATATGGGTAAATCTATTTTCAAATCCATCAGCACTACCCTCACCGCTTAAGACCCTAGCCCAGCTACCAGTAGTTGCATTTATACCTCTTAATTCACCCATCCTTTTATTAAGGTTGTTAATATCAACATAGTTCATATCTATGCTTAGCTTTGAAGCGTCATTTGCCTCTTTGACGGCTTCTTGATTTGTAGTTTTGATAATCTCTATACCGCCATTTTCATCTTTTTTAATATCATAATTAACTAGACCTTTATTTTGCACAAGCGGAAGATTTAAATCAGGGTTATACAAAGCTATATCTTTGCCATTTTTTTGAATTTTATAAAATACAGTATCGCCAATCTCTTCAATTTTCAAATTTAGCTCACCATATCTACTTACGGCATTTTGCACTGACTTGGTGGTTGCTTCTATGCTAGGATTGCTCGTGCTAGATCCGCTGGTACTGCCACTTGTGCTACCGCTTTGATTTCCAACATCTGGAGCTAAGGTGCCGCCGGTATTACCGCCTTGG
>NZ_JANQCT010000003.1:0-97900 GCF_024723495.1 Campylobacter sp. RM19073
CGAACCAATACGCACACGGATTGGCAGCCTGACATCCATAATAAGCCCGATATTTCTAATTTCATCGCTAATATCGTGCTTTTCAGATGATTTGCTCTCTTTATTAGTATTACTCTCTGTGGTTTTATTGAAAAATTTATAAAATGGATAATCAATACAAACGCCAAGCAACTCATTTAAATTCGCAATGCCAATTTGATATAAAAATAACTTCTCAAATGAGGTAAAATCCAAAATTTGATTTTCATCAATATACTTTACTGTATTAATAGCGAAATTCACCTTTGGCATATCTTTAGCCGCACCCAAAGATGTGCTAACCGCACTTAGCAAATTTGAGAATATCTCCTTGCTCGCATCTAGCTCATCATCGCTGATTGTGGTATTGCCAGTTGGCTCTTCTTCTCCTAGCATTAAATCATTAATAGCTGTAATCAAAAGCACAGAAGAGACAATATTCATCTTGCCATTTATATCTCCGCTTAATGTCACACTAGCCATTATAACGGGGGTTTTTATGCCATTTTGAGTTGGAGCATCATATTCAGCCGCATCTGATATTTGCGGTGTAGCACCAGTTAATCCCTCTATAGTCGCACTTAGCTCATTTTTAAAAAGTTCAAAAAATCTAGTCATCGTATTCTTCCTCATCATCACTTTCTTCTTCGTTATCGTCTTTAGGCTCTTCATATGCCATTAGCTTAGCTTTTCTATCCTCTTCATACTGCTCTAAAATCGCTTTTATCTCATCGCGATCAGTTTTAATAAGCTCTTCTAGCTTGATGGATTTACTAAAGCGATGAATGCCAATTTGAGCTAAGAATACCTCTTTTTTATCTATACAAACTATAGCCCTATCATCAGCATTGCGATCAAGTCTTAATATATCGCCAACTTCTAAATTTAAAAACTCATTTACACTAATTATAGTCTTACCTAAAATCGCTTCATAAAGCACCTCAGCACGACCAATTAAGGTTTTGAGCTCCTTATTACGGCTCTTTTTAGCACTGGTTTCACCTAACATAATATCACGATTAGCAAGGCGACTTAAAATCGGCTCAAGATATATAACCGGATAGCATAAATTTATCATACCACTCGAATTTCCAATAATAATCTCCATAACAACCATAATAACAATCTCGTTTTGGCTAACGATTTGGACGACATTTGGGCTAGACTCCTTAGCCTCTACATTTGGATACATATCTGTAATCATAGACCAAGACTCTTTAAGGCGTTGCATAATAATACGCAAAATCGCATCTAAAAGATTAACTTCAATATCAGTTAGCTCTCTATTATTGCTATCAAATCCATCTCCATTACCACCAAGTAGTCTATCTATCATAGGAAATGCGATACTAGGGTTTATCTCTAGGACGCAGTTCCCATCAAGTGGCTTAATAGAAAATACATTAAAGCTAGTTGGGCTTGGCAAACTCATCAAAAACTCACCATAGGTCATCTGATCAACTGAGTGAAGTCTAATCTCAACGATACTACGCATAATACTTGAAATTTGAGAAGCAAGATTTCTGGCTAATTTATCGTGAATTCCCTTAACGGCTCTTAGCTGCTCTTTGCTAACCCTATTTGGACGCTTAAAGTCATATATGACAACTTGCTTTGGCTCTTCTATATGCTCTGGGAGATCAGCGACCTGCCCAGCTCCATCATCATCTACAACTTGTAAAAGTGCATCTATCTCTTCTTGACTTAAAATATCTGCCATTAAAAGCCTAGCCTTTCTCTGATTTTAGTTATAAGTCTTTTGTGAATTTGACTAATTCTAGACTCTGTGATATTTAAAATTTCACTTATCTCTTTTAAATTTAACTCTTCATAATAATAAAGCTGGATTATCAGCTGATCACGCTGATTGAATTGGGATAAAATATGCTTAATATGCTCTATTAATTCATCTTTTTCTATCTGCTCTTCGGTGCTATACCCACTTAATAACTCATATTGATCTTCTAAGCGTAAAACTGATGTTATCTCACTTAAATTCTTCGCCTCTTTAATTCTATTTATATCTTCATTTAGCTCTTTTGCTAAATACTCATCACTTGGCTCACACTGATGTTTATTATAATACTCATCTATCAAACGATCTACATCTTTGACTAATTTGCGACTATTTCTACTTATAGTATCAAGACTACGCAGATAATCAAGCATTGAGCCATATACTCTTTGTTTAACATAACCCCAAAAATTGTCATTTTGGCTCTTATCATAGGTATGGCTAAGTCTTACCATAGCTTCAGTTCCTACGCTGATTAAATCGCCCACTTCTACTGAGCTTGGTAAGCGAGATCTAAGCCTATGAGCCATAGCTTTCAAAGCTGGCATATAAGCGATCACTAAATCATCTTGCTCTTTTTTTATCTGAGATTTATAGCTATCAAGCTGCTTTTGCTTTGCGTAATTCATGCTTTTTACCTGATTTTTTGAGCTTTTGGTCTAAATGCTGGATAATACCATCAAGCTTACGCTCCCTAATAGCAAGCTCGGTAACAAGATAGTCATTTATCTCTTCATAATGCTCTTTGTTAAATATCCTTAGACCAATTTTTTTAGCATCTATATAGTTCATCACAACAATATGAATAACAATATAGAAAAAAAATGTAATAAGCAAAGTATATATAACAATCTCCACAGGCTCTTCAATCTTTATTATAACAAACATAAGACCCACAAAAAACCCACATACTGTAAAAAATGCTATATAATTATCTGCTCTCACAATATTCCTTTAAAACTGCTCTATTAAACGCTTGAAAAAGCCAGCAAAACTTCTATCTTCGCTGGTGTCAAGCACTTTTTGTTCCAATTTCTCAAGAAGGTTGTTCGCAGCCTTTTTAAGCTGTAGCGTAGCAAGAGAGTGTGGTGCATCACTAGTAAATAGCGTTCTTTGCTTAATGCTTCTTGAAACTACCTTATCGCTTGGAAGCCAGCCTAATAGACTTAAATTTAGCTGATGAGTGATATTTTTATCAGCTACGGTTTTGATGGTTTGAAATATCTTTTGTGCTTCATCTTCGCCTTTTGCTTGGTTAATAAGCATAAAAACATCGCTTTTCATCTTTGAAATAACCTTAATCGTAGCATAAGCATCAGTAATAGCAGCAGGATCAGGCACGGTAACAACGATAATCTCATCACACGCTTCTAAAAAAACTTGAGTGCTAGAGCCAATCCCAGCCCCAGTATCAATGATGACAAAATCAACATCTTTTAAAATTGATGCTTGATTTAAAAACTTCTCATATAAAAATTGGTCATTAAATTTAAAAATCTCATCTCCGCTCTCACCTGGAATTAGAGTTAAATTTGGCTTAACTTTAATCAAAATCTCCTCAAGCGGACACTCTCCTTTTAATACATCTAGCATATTTTTATTGATTTTAACATTTAATAAAACATCTAAATTCGCAAGTCCAATATCAGCATCAAATAGCACAATTTTATAGCCATTAGATGATAAAAGATTGGCTAAATTCGCACTAACTGTGGATTTACCCACGCCTCCTTTACCGCTAGTGATGGCTATGAAATGGGTTGATTTTTTGATCTTTTGAGCTATCATTAGCTCTCTTAATTTATCTGCTTGATCCATCATTCATCTCCTTTAAATCCATCTAAAACACAGCTAACTAAAAACTCGCTTTTAGCCTCCATAATATCATCTGGGACATTTTGTCCGGTTGAGAAGAAGCTAACTGGAACGCCAGTTTCATAAATAAGAGAAAAAATATTACCAAATATCTTTGTCTCATCAAATTTGGTAATTATCAAAGTATCAATATCCAAAGCTGAAAAGTTATTATAAATCTCTAGCAAATCTTCAATCTTTGACCCGGCTGATACCACCAAGCTCACATCTACCTTGCTACCACACTCTTTTAAAAATGTATGAAGACGAATGAGCTTCTCCCTATCATACTGACTGCTTCCCATCGTATCAACCAAGATTAAATCGCAATTTGATAAGCTCTTAATAGCAGATCTAAAATCATCAGGCTCAATTGCATCAAGTATCGGTATATTCATAATCTTAGCATATTGAAATAGCTGCTCAACCGCACCAAGCCTATATGTATCAAGGGTTATAATCCCAGTTTTATATCTGATCTGATCGCCATGAGCAAATTTATAAGCTAGTTTTGAAAGGGTCGTAGTCTTGCCCACGCCAGTAGGGCCTACTAACATCATAATTCTTTGCTTTTTACTATCAAAGCTCTCACTTCTACAAGGTAGCATATTACGCAAAAGTGAGTAGAAATATCGCTTAACTGTAGCTGGATTGCTCTTCATAGATGAGGGCATATTTTCGATTGTAGCTTGCATTATTCCTTTTAAATGTTCGCTTTTCATACCGCTTTGCTTGGCTAATTTATATATGGTAGAAAATTCAGGCGGAATGATAATATCATCACGATTTTCAGACCTATCATCCCAAATCATATCAGCTATCATGGATATTTTTTGATTGAGTTTATTTACCTCTTTTGCCACCTCATCTATCTTTTTATCATACTCCACGCTCTTAAATTCGCTTATTTCGCTACTAATGCCAGCTACTTTGCTAATCTCCTTTGCAGCTTGTGAGATATTAAGTAGTATATCATTGCTATCTTTATTATCACTATCTGAGTTAAATGTGCTTGGTTTGGTATTTGGCGTTGAACCTAGTGTATAGGCTGAAATTTGCTTTTGAATTTGATTTATTTGAGTTTGCTTATTTTGCGATGCTGGATTTTGCGGGGCACTATTTTCTTCTACGCTTACTAAAATTTCATATAGCGGTTTTTTATTTAAGGTTTTAGGCTGAATTTGCTTAGTAGTTACTAGCATTGCACTCTCACCGCACTCCTCTTTGGCTTTTTTTAGTGCTTCTATCGCACTCTCTCCTGTAAAAGTCTTTAAAACTGTAGCCATCACACTCCTTTCATAAGACCTAATGGGATAAATACACTTGGTCTGATATTAGCCCCTGGATGAGGCAGGGTTAAAACATTATCATTATAACTTTTAGCACTAAAATATAGTATATCCAAATCCAAAGTTCTAGGCGAATTCCTAAACTCTCTAACTCGCTTAAATCTCTTCTCAAAATGCTGCATAATTTTTAAAATTTCCTTAGCATACAAAGAGGTTTTAAGGATTATCACAGCATTTATATAATCCCTACTAGCATAACCAAACGCCTTATTTACAAGCATTGGCGAACTTTGCATAATAGCAAATCTCCTATCTTTTAAAATTAAATTTAAAAACCTATCAAAGAGCCTTGCAGTATTGCCGATATTTCCCCCAAGACCGATAATAGCGGTATATTTATGCTTAGCTTTTAGTCTAAATTCTTTTGGGAAATACCTACTTCTAAGTAGCATTCTAGCCCCGTTAATATAAATTCTCTCCATCAAAGCACTTCGCACCCGCTATTAGTTACCACCACAACATCTTCTATTCTTATGCCAAATTCATTCTCTAAGTAAATTCCAGGCTCAATGCTAAATACCATTCCAGGCTCTATAATAGTCGTGCTTCTTGGGCTAATTATCGGAAATTCATGTATATCAAGCCCTACTCCATGACCGGTGGAGTGAAAGAATTTATCCCCATATCCATTTTTAGCTATGAAATCCCTAGCTGCTGAGTCTATATCACAAGCCCTAACTCCTGGCTTGACTGCTTTTATGGCTAGATTTTGCGCCTCTTTTACTATTTGATAGATCTCATTTTGCTTTGAATTTGAAAATTTCTGCTCTTTAGTGAATTTAAATCCATCTTGAAATTCCGCCGTTCTAGTGCGATCTGAGCAGTATCTTTGGTATTTTACCCCAGCATCTACTAGTAGCAAATCTGCGCTCTTTATACGCTCATCAAGTGGCAAAGCATGAGCCTTAGCAGCGTTTGCATTTATAGCTGTGATTGGATCAAAACTTAGGGCTAAATTTCCACCATCTCTTAGGATATTTTCAGCCTTGAAATTTATCATTTTCTCGCTCATACCATCGCTTATAACACTTGATAACTCATCAAATTTACTCGCCCCAAGCCTTGCTGCTTCTTTTAAAATTTCGATCTCAAAACTACTTTTTATCTGCCTTTTAAGCTTTGAAAATTCATTTTTTGCTACAAAATTTATATGTAAATCTCGGCTTAAGCTTTTAAAATCAAAATAGCTAAAATCGCTTGGATTAAAGATTATATCACGCACCCCAAGACTTCTTAATAGCAATCTTGCGCTTTTATTTATATCCTTTGACTCAATCACTTGGCTATTTTTGATAACGCTCTTAGCCTCAATAGCATATCTAGCATCAGTAATAAAAAAGCTCTCATCTTTAAACTTGATAAAAATCTCATTATCACAGCTATAACCGCACTCAAAATATACGGCATTTTCATCTTTTAAGATATAATTAAGCATCTTTAGAAGCTGTCTCCATACGCTTTATCTGATCAAAAATTTGAAGCATTCCAATGATTGCTAAATGATAGCCAATGGGTCCAAATCCAGCGATATGGCCAGAACAAACTGGAGCAACTAAGCTCTTATGGCGAAACTCCTCTCTTTGATAAATATTACTAATATGTACCTCAATAGTAGGCAGCCCCACAGACGCAATCGCATCTCTAATCGCAATTGAAGTGTGAGTATAAGCAGCTGGATTGATGATAATGCCATCAAATTCACCCAAGCACTCTTGAATTTTATCAACTATCTCGCCTTCAAAATTGCTTTGAAAAAACTCAATCCCAACCCCAGCTTGATCAGCTACTGCTTTCATCTGCTCATGTATATCGCTCATAGTCATCACGCCATATATTCTGCGTTCTCTCTTGCCAAGCATATTGATATTTGGGCCTTGGATTACCATTATTTTCATATTTTTCTCCGATAAAAAATTATTTAGCAAATATTTTACAAAATATTGGCTAAATTTTGGCTATAATATCTGCTTTTTAAGGAAATTTATGAAAATATTAAAAGCTAAATTTATCATTTTATGTAATGACAATTTTGATATTTTACAAAATCACGCCATCGCTTTTAATCATAAAATTGAAAAAATAGCCAAATTTGATGAGCTTATAACCGAATTTAAAGAGGCTCAAATTTTAGATTTTAGCGATAGTATCGCTATGCCAGCTCTTATAAATTCCCATATTCATCTTGAGTATAGTAGCAATAAAACTACATTTAGTTATGGGGATTTTTTACTATGGCTAAAAAGCGTAATCGCAAATGGTGCTAAATTTAAAAATAGCGATAAAAATAGTGCGATAAATCAAGCCATCTATGAGCAGTTAAGAGCTGGAGTAAGCACTATTGGAGAGATTTCTAGCTTTGGGCTTAGCGCTAATTTGTGCGCTAATTCCCCTATTAGAACGATATATTTTAGCGAAATTTTAGGCTCAAATTCAGCCATTTTAGAAGAGCAATGGAGCGGATTTTTAAAGCGTTTTAATACTGCAAATGAATTAAAAAGCGATCTATTTATCCCAGCTATTAGTGTGCATTCTCCATACTCTACCCATATAGAATTAGCTAAAAGTGCTATAAATCTAGCCAAAAAATCAGATATGATACTCTCTACGCATTTTATGGAGAGCCTAGATGAAAAGCGGTGGCTAGAATATGGTAGCGGCGGATTTGGTGAGTTTTTTAAAGAATTTAATAAAAACTCCAAGCCATTTTACTCCCCAAGCTCATTTATAGAGCTTTTTAGTGGGGTTCGCACTCTATTTATCCACTCTATTTTTGCTAAAAATTATCTAAATTTAATGGATAAATCGCTTCACTCTATCGCTACTTGTCCGGTATCTAATAGATTATTAAGTGCTAGATTTGACCTAGCAAATGCCCTTAAAAACGGCATAAATATATCTATAGCCACAGATGGATTAAGCTCAAATATAAGTCTAAATATTTGGGACGAGCTAAGGGCTGCTATGATGGCTCATAGCTATATGGATTTAAATGAATTTGCTAAATTTGCCATAAAATCCATCACATCTAATCCAGCCAAAGCACTAAACCTAAATTTAGGTGAGTTAAAAGCTGGAAATATCGCTGATATAGCTATCTTTGATGGATTTAATATCAGTGATATTAATCAGCTTTGCACTCAAATGATACTTCATACTAAAAATGCTAAATCACTATATATTAAAGGAGAAAAATGCGAATTTTAAATTTACTTTTGTCGCCTATTAAAGGGCTTTTAAATTTTATCAATACCTACTTTAAGAGTATGATTTTTGTGCTTATTGTAGTTTTGATTATCTTAAGTGGCTCTAGCACAAATAGAGCAAATTTAATGGAAATATCGCTAAATGGGGCTATCACAGATGAAAAAGATCTCTTATCTCAAATAGAATTAGCCAAAGATCCAGCCATAAAAGGGGTGCTAATCAATATCAATAGCCCTGGTGGGGATATGAGCTCAAGCGTGGCAATTAGCGATGCTATAAAATCACTTAATGAATTAAAGCCGGTGCTAGCTTATGCTAGTGGGACAATGACTAGTGGTGGCTACTACGCAGCCATTGGTGCAGATGAAATTTATGCTAATCGTGGAAGTTTCATAGGCTCAATTGGCGTTATTTTACAAGCCCCTAATATAGAGAAGTTAGCGGATAAAATAGGCATTAGCTCTCAAGTGGTTAAGGCTGGAGAGTATAAAGAGTCTGGCACTTATACTAGAAAGTGGAGCCAAAGCGAAAGAGATGAACTACAAAGATTGGTAGATAAGAGCTATGAGCTATTTACCACAGATGTGGCAAATGCTAGAAATTTAGATATAAATCAAGCCAGCATATGGGCAAATGCTAGAATATTTTTAGCCAGTGAAGCTCTAGATTTAGGTCTAATAGATAAGATTTCAACCTACGATGAAGCAAAATCTAGGCTAAAAGAGCTTAGCCAAGTGGAGATAGAGATGTGGTATGAAGCCCCAGTAATAGAGCGTTTTATGAGTGGGATTGCTAAGCAAAGCTCAAATTTAATCATAAACTCACTAAATCAAAAGAATATATTATGGCAGTGGTAAAGTCCCTAAATATAGGCGTTATAAAGGATTATGGCGGATTTTGTAGCGCTATGGATAAGGGGCATATCGATAGCGGATTTTGCGATTTTAATGGGATAAATGGGGATAGTATAAGCGATACAATCCACCATGGCGGCGAATATAAGGCAGTTTTTGCTAATGCTGTTAGCAACTACTTGGCATTTAGCAAATTTGCTAATAAGGATTTAAAGCTAGGTCAAATGGGGGAGAATTTAAGCATTTTAGACCTTGATGAAAAAAGCGTATATATAGGCGATATTCATCATATAGGCTCTGCGATTTTGCAAGTGAGCGAGCCTAGAAAGCCTTGTGTAAAACTAAGCAAAATTATAGCAGCTGGTATGACTAAATTTATCTTTGAAAGTGGGCTTAGCGGGTGGTATTATAAGGTTTTAAAGCCTGGGATAATTAATAGCGGTGATACCATCAAAATTACTAATTGTAATCCTAACAAGCTAAGTATAATGGAGCTAAATATGCTATTTTTGGCTCCAAAAGAAAATTTAAATCTAATCCCCAAACTTCAAAATACACAGATACGAGACGCGTGGAAAGATAGCATAACTGCTCGCTTAAAAGGGGTGTATGATGATGCTTATATGTATCAATTAAACTAATTATAAATAGTGGCTAAAATGTAGCCACTCTCACTCTTTTTTGCCTTATCTCTCGTGCTTTATACTCTCCAAATTTTTACCAAAAAATCATGCGAGTTTGCTGTTGTTTCAAATTTGAAGGCAAAACCTTAGATGAGCTTTTAAGTATTATTAAAAAGTATCAAAAGCCTATTTAAAGGGCTTTTAACTGGTGATTAATTAGCTATTTTGTTCTTTCTCTTACTTCTTTAATAAAATGTTTAGCATCTAAAAAATAGTTTGGATAAGCTCTTTTAAGTTTTTTAACACTATCTACACTTACTAAAACGCTTTGGGTGCTATCATTAGTCTCTAAGCTTTGGTATATGTTTTTAGCCAATTCAAGCTGACCTTTGCCAAAGGCAGATAGTTTCAATATTCCATCTTTTGTATCTAGCACCATAAGATACAAATTATCAGCTTTTTCTTTTTTCTCTATATTGTCGCACACTACATTTAAACCGCTTAGCAAGGCTAGAATTTGATATTTTTCATCAAGTTTTTTAATCTCTTCTTTATAGTTGTTATTACCAGCTAAAAGTTCAGCGCATAGCCAAAAAAAGCGTTTAAAGCATTCATCGCCATAACCTGCTTTAATATTTGTGCTACTTCGTAGTGCTAAAATTTCAACTGCTGTAGCCCAGTAGTGTTGCAATGAGTCTCTAAGTTGCAGCTCAATATGATATCCATTTACTTCATTTATTTTCCCATTATATTTAAAAACAATATGATAGCTTCTATATCCATCATCTTTAGGATTGCTTATGTAGTCGTTTTCCTTAACTATCTTAAAAACACTTCTCTTACCATAATAAACACTTTGAATTCTTTTTACAAATTGCTTTACTTCATTATTGTTTTTAAACACAGCTCTAACTCCGCCGATATCTTGCATCCTATCTAAACACATACCATCAAAGCGTTGCAGTTTTGCTTGTATAGAGCTTAAACGCTTCAACCTTCTGGCTATAAAAAGTGGTTTAGGTAATTTTTTAGATATGGTTTTAACTAGCATTTTCATTAACTGAACATGATTTGATCTAAATGTAGAGATAATATCTAAATCATCTTTTTTAGCTTGATTTAGCTTTAAATTATTCCCAGCTTTTCTTATAATTTTGTTTGATAAATTGCTTTGTATCATTACATCTACTTTTATTAATATGCTACGCATTATACCACAAAGTAGCATAATATAATAATTTTCTAAATAAGAGAGCCCCTAAAATTTAGAGACCCCTTTAATAGCCGTAGCTATTAAGCCCAGTGGCAAAATTTTATCAACAATAAACTTAAAAAATGTTTTATACATAAATAACCTTTTATATTTTAAGCTTTATTCTACCACAATCTATTTAAATTAAGCTTTTTTAAATGGCTTTAAAGACTATTTAAATCGCTTTAAAATTTGCTTTTATATACTCTAGTGCATCTATGAATGAGCCAGTGAATTTATATCCATTTGCTAATACTTCAAAGTCGCAAATTTCATTTAATTTATCGCTCTTTAACTTAAGGAAATTATCGCTCCAAGTCCATTCTCCTAAAAAACCTATTTTGCCATTTATGCCAAATACTTCGGCAAAATTTGTATCTAGCTCATCATCATTTAGCCAACTATTTTTTCATTATCGTCTCTAATATGCCAGCCTTTTTCATCGATGAAAATATATAATTTTCGCTTTTCCATATTTTATTCTCCGTGTTATTTTTAAAGTATTGTTTTGCCGAATTTTGGCTATGCTTTTTAATGACAGTCCAAACCTTATCATCTTGGATAAATGATAATAGTTTTACCGCTTATTGCTACTTGCCTTGCTGAATTATGTATGCTAGTTTTAATATCACTGATGTTATTCATAGCAGATATTAGCTCTGTTTTACTAGGTTTAATATATCCGCTTTATCCGTGCGTGTAAATATCGCTTTTAGCAACTCTTTCATAACCCATACTATCAATATGTCTAAAAAGCTCATCTTTTGCTTTTGGGCTTGTATTTTTAGTGATTTTACCATCTATCACCTCTTCATCAATCCACACAGGCGCAATCTCAGTTTTGCATCTAAAATGATATGGCGGAAGTCCAAAATTCTTAGGCAAAATTTTACCATAAAACGCACCATTTCGCCAAGTAGCAGTTGCTTTTTTCTGGGCGATATTTTTAGCGTTTTGTATAGCTCCACTTTGAGCCTCTATATGCGAAGCTGGTATGATGCGTCCATTCATAGACTAATGACAAAAAAGTTTATAAGAAAATAATTCACAGTATCATTGCAAGAAATTAAAATAGCTTAAACTATTGTAACAATCTTAATATATTTTGTTGGACGGCGTTAGCTTGGCTCATAGCGTAGCTTCCACTTTGGGCTAGGATATTGAATTTAGAGAAATTCGCACTCTCGCTAGCAAAATCAACATCTCTTATTTGGCTTTCGGCGGATTTGACATTGACTTGGGTAACTGTGATATTATTAATAGTAGCTACTAATTGGTTTTGGACTGATCCTAGATCTGCTCTTAATTTATCTAGTTTCTTAAGCGCATTTAAGGATATATCTATCAAAGCTTGAGCGCCTACATAGGTATTAGCCCCAGCTGGTAGCTGCAAAATCGGATTTAATAACTCCACCTTACCCATCACTCTTAGAGTATGCTCATCTAGCTTATTTCTTACTATATCGCTTAAGCTAAGTGCTATTTGATCTCTTAGTTGAGAGCCTACTATATCTTTTGGGTCGGCTACCTTAGGATTTAAACCATCTATTCCAGCACCTTTTATATTGCCTGTAGTCTCTTGTAAATCCAAAGATACCGGTGAGCCGTTGCTTGATTGTAAATATAACTCACCTAGAATTAATACACTTGTGCTATCTGCCCCATTGCCATCTTTCATTGATAAACCCATAGCTTTGGAGTCATCCACGCTTCCTACTTCAATTAGCATTGGCCTACCATTGCTTGAGCTCATTGATAGACGCTCTCCAGTATTAGAGGCCGTAACTCCAGTTATATCGCTTTTAGAATTTATAGCGTCTATTAAGACATTTGCAGGGTCTCCAACCGTAAAACCTATATTTCTCCCTATCTCAACTCCATTTATACTTAACTTGGAGATAGTCCCTGGGAAAAAGGTTGTCCCAAATATTCTAGCACTACTAATAAATTCATTCTTCACACTAGCCTTTACCCCAGTCTCATCACTATAAGAATTTATCTTATCAACGATAACTCCTAGCCCATTATCTAGTATCTCCTGACCAGAGATAGTATCAAATTTAATCCCATTTATATTATTTGGCACGGCGTTTAGTGTCATTTCAAATTTGGCGGTGCCAAAGTTTTTATTATCAAAAACCATTGGAGTAGTAGATAGATAATAGGTGTGGCCTATAGCTTTTGAGTTGGTATTTTCTATACTTACCTTAGCTGTTTGATTACTACTAGCTCCGATTTGAAAATTTTTATTTGAGAAGTTGCCATTTAGTAGATTTTGACCATTGAAGCTTGTGGTATTTGCGATATTATCAAGCTCATCAACGAGCCTAGAAATATCATTTTGGATAGCTCTTCTTGAGTCTGCGTTTTGGCTATCATTGGCTGCTTGAATGGCTTTGGTTTTAATAGTATCAAGGATTTTAATCTGCTCATCCATAGCTTTATCTGCTGTTTGGACTATGCCTATAGCGTCATTGCCATTAGAGATGGCTTGACCTAGAGAGCTTGCTTGGCTCTTTAGATTATCAGCAATAACTAGCCCTGAAGCGTCATCAGCTGCACTTTGTATCCTAAGACCAGAGCTAAGGCGACCTAGTGAGCTAGTAAGCTTCCTATCATTGACAATAGAGTTGGCGTGGGCATTCATAGCCGCTATATTGGTATTAATCCTAAAACTCATCTTTGCTCTTTAAAAGCCAAATACTACTTAAATTTGATCCTTGATTATCTAACATTATTATATCGCATAGAATATTAAATTTGTTTATATTGTGGGGGGGGGTATTTTGATATTTTTTTAGTTAAATTTTGGAATTTTTAGGCTGTTTTATAAAAATAAGATTAAATTTAACTTATTTTAAGGAAATTCGATAGATTTATATTGAGTTGGAATTTAAAAAATTTTAGATGATTTAGCTATGATATTAAAATGTAATATTTATATAATTAAATTTAATTTATCTAATATTTCTAAGCGTGAATTTATATTAATAAGAAAGTCAAGCAATATTTTAAAATGAATTATTTTCCATACCGGTAAAAAGATAAAAATTATTAGGAGATAAACTCCTAATAAAAGTGATCTAGCAAATCTTTGAAATTTAACGCATAAAAGTGGATTAGGCTATAAATCCACTTGCCAATACTCTTTGATTATCATCATAAAAGACTGCCAATTGACCGCTTGCGACGGCTCCAGCATTATCTTTTAGCTCCACAGTTGCAACGCCACTGCTCTCATGGACTACGCATGGTATCGGCTTAGATCTATATCTGATTTTGACTAATGCGTCAAAATCGTTTTGTTGCGTAAAATTATTAAAATTGCGAGTTTTAAAGCTATAGCACTCTAAATCATCTTTTTTACCTACTATAATCTCATTAGCGCTAGCATTGATGGCTGTTACATAGTGTGGATCGTGTGCTCCTGTGATTTTAAAGCCCTTTCGTTTGCCAATCGTATAGTGCATATAGCCCTCATGCGTACCGATGGCTTCGCCATTTGCATTGCGCACTATACCTGGTAAATTGGTATTATAATGCTGTTTTAATACATCTATATAGGTGGTTTCAACAAAGCATATTTCACTACTCTCTTTTTGCGTAGCTAGTGATGATATTTGCGGTATTTGAGCAGCGGCGGCTTTTATATCAACTTTAAATTTATCCCCAAGAGGAAATATTATATAAGGTAGAATTTTTGGATCTAAATTGGCTAAAAAATAGCTTTGATCTTTACTCTCATCGGCTGCTGATTTTATCAAGCCATTATCGATTCTAGCGTAGTGCCCAGTAGCGATCTTATCGCAGCCAAGACTCTTAGCAAACTCCCAAAGGGCTCCAAATTTAATAAGCCTATTACAATGAGCACAAGGATTTGGGGTAATTCCATCTTTATATGAATTTACAAATAGATCATAAACCTCTTTTTTAAATGTATCTTGCAGATCAAGCACATGGGTATCAATACCTAAAAACTCGCCTACCTTTTTTACATTTTCAATATTTTTTTTATGATAATCCTCTCTGCCATGTAACATCATATAGCAACCTACTACACTATAGCCTTGATCTTGTAGAAATTTCGCACTCATTGAACTATCTACTCCACCGCTTAATGCCATTAGAACTTTCACGATTATCCTTTTATCAATATTTTTAGCAAATTATACAAGATAATTATTAACACAATAGAATAAAATGAAAAATTCTTTTATAGTATATTAAAATAGTATACTATAAAATTTAGTGTAAATTTTATAGTATATCTTGCTAAGTATATATAATGATTTTAGCGAATTTTTAAAAGAGTGATTTAGGATCATCTCTTGCGTTAAAAGCAAGAGATCTACTGATTTAAAGCCAGCTTGGTTTTTCTGTATTTAATATGCCATCACCATCGCTAAATTGCTCTAGGCTACTAGCTTTACATTGGATACAGATATATTTTAAATCACTGCTAGAGCTTGCTTTAAAGCATCTTTTGCCATCTGGATCTATACGCAAAATATCACCAGCGCTAACTTCAAACTCCTCGCCATCTATATACAAAACTCCACTCCCTTCAATCACCACATAAACTTCTTCATTTTGCTTATGAGAATGGACAAAAGGCACACTCTCTCCAGCTTTTAAGTGGTTTATGGATACTTCACAGCCTGTTAAGCTTAACTCATCGTGAAACTCGCTTCTAGGAGCGTTTTGCGATGAGATCATCTTATAATTTTTACCTATTTTTGTCATTTTTAATCCTTTTAAATTCAAATATTTCAAGCCAAATTCATGGCACTGCCTTTACTATTAAGTATCTAAAAAGTTTAGAATATCGTCTATACTATCTAATAATTTATAAAAATCACTATTAGCCTCTATCAATCCACCATCTAGCAACTGCTTAAAAAAGTCAAAAAGTGGCGACCAAAATTGACTATCTACAAATATAATTTTATATCTTTTTACCCTAGCTTGTGCTAAGGTCATCACCTCAAAAACCTCATCTAAAGTCCCAAATCCACCAGGTAAAACAATAAAAGCAAAGCTATCTTTGATTAGAGCATTTTTACGCTCACTTAGGCTAGTTAGAGTTAATGATTTGGTGCAATATGGATTTAGCCGTTGTTCGTTTGGCAAGATTACATTTATCCCTATGCTCTCTCCTTTGGCTTCAAATGCTCCTTTATTTGCCGCTTCCATAATACCGCCACCACCGCCAGTGATAATGCCATAACCAGCCTTTGATAGAGTAGTGGCGATCTCATATGATTTTTTATAATAATCACTATCACTGCTAATTCTAGATGAGCCAAAAATTGTTATATATTTCATCAATTATCCTCAATTTACCCTTTTACACCAAAGCAACTCCCCATCATCAAGAGTAGTTCTATGTATAATTTTTAATTTTAAATTTAAACTCAAACTACTACCAATTTTAAACTCATTTGAGCGATATATCAAAATCCAATCTATCCTAAAATCCAAATTTTTTAAGAAATTCTCCCCACCTTCAACCATTACAAATCTTTGCTTAAAAGCAAATTCTAATGAATTTGAGATATAAACCTCCCTGTTTGGCACATTAAAAAGCGGAATTTGACTATCAAATTTATCTTTAGATGAGTATATTAAGATATTTGGAGATTTATCACTAGCTAATCTAGCATCTAAAATCGGTCTGTCTGTGCGAACTGTATTACCACCAACAACCATAAGATCAACTAAAGAGCGAATTTGATGAGTATGAGTGCGGCTGGCTAAATTTGATATTACTCCACCAGTTGCTACCGCGTTTTGCGTTAAGGCGATTTTAAAAAATGTAAAATTCCCACTTTGCCACCTAAGAAATGGCTCAAGTAGCTCATCACACTCCTTAGCACAAACTCCATAAACTACCTCCAAGCCATTATCCGATAAGAGCTTAGCTCCGCCCTTAGCATGCTCACCAAAATCCCTTGAGCCAATCACAACCCGTTTTGCCCCTACAGCAAGGAGTAAATTAGCACAAGCTGGGGTCTTACCTTGATGAGCACAAGGCTCTAGCGTAACATAATATGTGGAGTTTTTAAGTAAATTTTGATGATTTTGAATAATTAGACTATATAGCTCATTTGGATCTTTTGCGTTATCAAAAAGCGATTTTAGCCTATAATCTTTAGCCACTAAGGCCTCTTTAGTCGCATTTAGCTCAGCGTGAGCCTCCCCTGCTTTTTGATGAGCACAAATAGATAAAATCTTGCCATTCTCATCTAAAATCACAGCCCCAACAGCTGGATTAGGATAGGTTAAAAGCTGATAATTCCACGCTTTATCAATAGCTAAGGATAGATAAAACTCATCACTCATGGCTACCACTGGATAAAAGTTTTGGCTTTTTTAATATCATTAAAATTTAAACTCAAGCTCCCTTCATCGCTACTAAGTGCTATATCATCGCCATTTACGCTAGTTATTTTACCAATAATTTGACTTTTATCATTTAAAGTTATCTTTGCCATCTCGCCAATGCTTTTAGCAAAGTGATCTATTTTACTAAGTTTTCTCTCAAGCCCTGGGCTAGAAACTTCTAAAACCCAATCCCCACTAACTGGCGGCATAACATCATAAATAGGCGATAAAAGCTTACTAACTACTTCGCAATCATCTAAGCTTACTCCACCGCTTTTAGTTATATAAACTCTATAAATTTGGCGCCCATTTTCGTTTGCTATCTCTGTATCATATAGGGCTACACCACAACCTTGTAATAACTTTTCTAACTCTTCTAAATTCACTTCTTGCCCTTTTGTAACTCATCTGCAACCTTAGCAAATAAGGCATCTATATGGTTTTGATATTTTAATCTATCATCAAATATAAAATGTAAATTTGGAGCCCTATACCAGCCTTCAACTGCCATGCAGTGATTTTGTATATGGCGACTGACTTTTTTAAGATGAGAGAGGATATAGGCCTGTTCTTTCTCATCAAAACCCATCTTATCTAAATAGACAAAGGCATCATATCTGCCCTTTTTACACTCTACATCAGTTACGCAAAGCCCCTTTAAATACTCATCTTCAAGAGTGCTTAAGGCCTCTGGGATTAACTCTTTTAATATGCTTTGAGTGCGAAGTCTTTTTAGCTCAGCTGGATTCATATCTGAGCCCTATTTTCTACTTCTTTATAGCTTTCGATATAATCTCCCTGGCGCATATCATTATAACCCTCTATTCCTACACCGCACTCATAGCCTTTAGCAACCTCTTTAGCATCATCTTTAAAGCGTTTTAGTGAGCTGATATTGCCTTCAAATACCACTACGCCATCACGAATAACACGAATTTTAGCTCCCCTGCTTATAATGCCTTCAGTTACCATACAGCCAGCGATTTGACCGACTTTTGGAACATTAATAACTTGTCTAATGACTGCTTGACCTAAATCTTCTTCAGTGATAACTGGACTCATAAGGCCACTTAATAGCGCTTTAACATCATCTAAAAGATTGTAGATTACATTATAGGTTTTGATCTCTACGCCTTTTTCTTTAGCTTTTTCTTTGATCTCTCCAGTTGGTCTGATATTAAATCCTAGTATAACGCAATTTTGACTAGCACTAGCTAGTGATATATCACTTTGAGTTATGCCGCCTACGCCTGAGTGTATGATATTAACCTTAATCTCATCATTTCTAAGCTTCTCAAGACTTGCTTTAATGGCCTCAAGTGAGCCTTGGACATCGGCTTTGATTATCACAGGTAGGTTTTTTAACTCCCCTTCTGCGATCTTAGCACTTAATTCATCGATTGTAACCTTTGTAGATTTGCTTAGCTCTTTTTGGCGTAGATACTCATATTTTTTCTGTGCGTATTCTCGTGCTTCTTTATCGCTTTTTACGCTAATTAGCGTCTCTCCAGCCTCAGGCACTTCGCTTAAACCTATAAGCACCCCACACTCTCCAGGCTTAATAGCCTTTAAGCTTCTACCCTTATCATCATTTAAAGCCCTTACCTTGCCATATGCTACGCCAGCTACGATAGTATCGCCTACTTTTAATGTGCCGTTTTCAACGATCACAGTAGCTACTGGGCCTCGACCCTTTTGTAATGAACTCTCGATAATTGTAGCTTTGGCCTCTCTATTTGGGTTTGCTTTTAGCTCTAAAATTTCAGCTTGTAAAAGCACTATCTCAAGCAAATCCTCTATACCCATACCAGTCTTTGCTGAAACTGGCACAAACTCATGACTACCGCCCCACTCTGTAGGCATAATATCAAGTTCTGCCAAACCGGTTTTTACTAAATCAGGATTAGCACTCTCTTTATCCATTTTATTTATAGCTATGATAATTGGCACGCCCGCTGCCTTAGCGTGAGATATCGCCTCTTTGGTTTGAGGTTTGACACCATCATCAGCAGCCACTACGATAATAACAATATCAGTAACACTAGCTCCCCTAGCTCTCATAGCAGTGAAGGCCTCATGCCCTGGCGTATCAATAAATGTGATATTTTTGCCATTTTTTTCTACCATATATGCGCCAACATGTTGAGTGATACCACCGGCTTCACCGCTTGCTACTCTAGAGTTTTGAATATAATCTAATAAGCTTGTCTTACCATGATCGACATGCCCCATTATCGTAACTACAGGCGCTCTAGGCTCGGAGTGTTGGTCATCTTCGCCCTCATAAGCTTTGACATAGTCAAATTCCTCTTGAGTATCTACAATATTAATCTCAATACCAAACTCAGCACCTAAAATTTCAATCTCATCTTCTTCTAAGAAGTCATTTTTGGTAGTCATCTTGCCAAGCATAAAAAGCTTACCAATAATCTCACTTGGGGATTTTTTAATCTTATCGGCAAATTCATATACTCTAATCTCTTTTGGTATATTGACACTAGTTACGCTCTCATTTTGATTATCTTTTGGTAACTTTTTATGTTTTTTACGACTACTTCTTTGGATTCCACCATCAAGATTAAAGCCACTATTTTGTGATTGCTTATATACATTTAATGGTTTTTTAATAGTTTGTTGTCTCTCTACTTCAATTGGTTTTAGAGTCAAATCAGGCAAAATAACTACATTTTCATCATCAATTACAATATCATCGCCAAATTCGCTAAGCTCCATTAAATCAAGCTTTGATGAGCTCTCTTTTTTAGTGGCGTGGAATTGCTTTTTATCTTTTTTCTTCTTTTTTAAGCTCTCATCGCTACTGCCAAACATAGATTCTAAAGTCTTATTAACTACTAAAGAGCTTGGTTTTTCATCTTTTGGTTGTGGTTGTTCATCTTTTTTCTTTTTGACAATCACTAGCCCTCTTCGTTTATTTAGACTTGAATTTGCCAAAGTCTGCTCTTTTGGCTCTTGCTTTGACTCATCTTGCTCTTTTGGCTTAATCTTAGACATTTTATTTGGCTCATCTTGAGCTGTAGATACTGGCTTTATCTCCTTTTTTGCTAGTTGCTTTGGAGAGGATTTTTTAGCTGGTTTTGTCTCTGGGGTTATGCCAGATTGGACATAATCATATAGCTTTGCAGCATCTTCTGGGCTTACAGCACTTGAGACCGTAGTCACTGCAAAGCCTAGCTCTTTTGCCTTCTCTAAAATTTTTTTAGATGATGAGCCTAGCTCTTTTGCTATTTCGTGAATTCTAATCTTTGCCATTGACTATTATCTCCTTTAAATTTATACTATTTTTTCCAAATTTTGCAAGTGGTTTTTTTAGATCTTTTGGATCTTTATTGATGCAATTTATACAAATATAAAATGATCTAGCACTACCTAAATTTCTTACTATTTCGCCATTTAATGATCGGAATTTATAAAGCTCTTTTTGATGAAATCTACCCTTACAAACCACACACATTCTAATAGGTTTATGAAATTTTCTCACTATTATATCTTAGTTTTCTTTATTTTTAGCTTTTTATGCTAAATCCATCATTATCAATATCTAAAATTTTTACCCTAAATTTAGTAAAATTGGCTTGTAAAATTTCAGCTAAATTTTTTGCTCTATCTTGATAAGTTAAATTTAAAAAGCTTGAGCCACTCCCTGAGAGTGTGCTCATCAAGGCACCATTAGCATAGGCAATCTCTCTAACCCTAAAAAGCTCTGGCAAAGCACTCATTCTACGCTCTTCGTGCATCATATCAATACTAGCTACACGCAAATTATCATAATCTTTTTTAATAAAACAACTACTTAGATATGCTGCGTGGCTAAGATTGCTTACGCATTCGCTCATTGTGTAGTTTAAAGGTAATTTGCCACGACTTTGCTTGGTATTCATCGGCTCATCTGGTATCACCACCACAGCTTTTAAATTTGGATCTATATCGCACTTTTGGGTATAGACTGATGAGTTACTTACAATATTAGCAGTAAATCCACCCCAAACAGCTGGTGATATATTATCAGGGTGATTTTCATACTTTAATGCCCTATCTAAGATCACGCTACGATCTACCTTAAATCCAGCCATATGATACGCCGCAGCAATAGCACCTACAATTACCGAGCTAGAGCTACCAAGCCCCCTTGAAAATGGAATATTATTAACAAAATTAAATTTATAATTCAAATTTTTCCCATTTAATAAGGCTATTGTCTCATTAAAAATATTTACAAATGTATTATTTTTCTTTAAGGCAATCTTATCACTTCCTTCGCCTATTATGTTGATAGAGCTGATCTTTTGCTCTGTGATACTAACTTCATTATAAAGCTTTAGTGCCAAACCCAAAGAGTCAAATCCAGGGCCTAAATTCGCACTAGTAGCAGGCGTAAATATCCTCATCATAATCTCCTAAACCGCATCTATAACATAATTTGGCAACGCATCAACAATCAAATCAAATCCATCTAAATTTGATGGTAGCTCAAGCTCACAATGCTCGATTTTCTCTAAATTTATCTTACCATCTTTAAGCACAAAGCTCATATTTTTATTGGCTCTAATTGGCTTAAAGCCATTTAAGCTAAATCCATCAATACCATAAAATTTGATATTACGAACTACGCAAAACACGCAAAGAGTAAGGTAAGCAACCTTTAATCCCATAAAGCTTCCAGGGCCATTAGCATAGATAATCCTATCAATCTCATACCTACTATCTAAATCGCTTATAATCTGCCCTAAAGCCTCACTCGCCTTATCATCGCTGATTATCTTCTCAATCAAATTTCCTTCAAAATATACACCAATAACTAATGGCGAACTAAGGCAAATTACCAATATATCAATCTTTTTTATGCAAATGCCTTTTCATACTCTTTTTGCACCTCTTGGCTTAGAGTTACTATCTCGTAATTTCTCTCATCGCTTAAGAGTGCTAAAGTTAGCTTGTGATTTAGATCATGGCTTCCAGCATACGCCTCATAATCCCCAACCATAGGCGATCCAAGCAGACTAATATCCCCAATCGCATCTAAAATTTTGTGGCGGACAAACTCATCATCAAATCTCAATCCTTCAGGATTTAAAATCTTAGCACCATCGATCACTACTGCATTATCAAGGCTACCACCAAGAGCTAATCCCATTGAATTTAGCTTTTGGACATCTTTTAAAAAGCCAAATGTCCTAGCCCTTGCAATTTGATTTATAAAATTCTCCTTGCTAAACTCAAAAGTATAACTTTGTAAGCCAATTACTGGATTTTCAAATTTAATCGTATAGCGAAATTTAGGATTACTCGATGGGGCAAGCTTGACATATTTATCCCCCTCTCTTACCTCAACTTCACGCTTTATAACTATTACTTTTTTATCAGCTTCAAGCTCGACTACTCCAGCTTCATCAAGCATCATACAAAAGCTAATAGCACTACCATCCATAACTGGCACTTCATTAGCATCAAGGGTGATTCTAATATTATCAATTCCATAGCTATTTATCGCACTCATTAAGTGCTCTATAGTAGATACTGTAGCTTTATCATTGCCAATTACCGTTGCCATCTGCGTATTTAGCACACTACTTGGCTCAGCCTTAAAACTCGTTGCCTTATCACTTCTATAAAAAACAACACCACTATTAGCTTCTAAAGGCTCCAAAATTAGTTTAATTGGCTCACCTTTATGAAGTCCTATACCGACCCCTTCTACTCTTTTTCCTATAGTTCTTTGTTTCACGATATTCCTTAAATTTAATTAACCTTTTATCGCTTTTTTGGCTGAATTTAATACATCATATATATTATCTTTCATCCACTTTTTATCCATCCACTCCTCAGGTCTTACCTCAATACCTTGGACTAAAACCCCAAAATGCAAGTGATCGCCTAAGGCTAGACCGGTTGTTCCGGTTTTGCCTATTATATGCTTTGGACCGATATGCTCTCCAGCTTTTACTGATGTTTCATTACAATGGCCATAAAGCGTATAAAGTCCAAATCCATGATATAAAATTATATTCTCTCCATATATTCCATTTAAATCATTAAAAGCCACAAATGCAGGGTTATTAGTAGTCATCACAGCCATAGCCGTGCTAGCTAGATCAAGCCCCATATGCCAGCTTTGGCTTACTTCTTGATTATCATAAATAAAAAATCTATGATCGCCAAAGCTCGCTACAGCAGCACCATTTCTAAGCGGATAAAATGGCTCTATATAAAAGCTATCTATCATCTCTTCAGGCACAGTAGAAGTAACCTTGCTGATAATATCCTCATTTGAGGCTCTTAGCGTTTCATTGACAAATTTAAATTTTGCTAATCTATCAAGCTGGGAGTAATTTTTTGCATATTGACTAGCTAACTCATCTATCTTGCCATCTAAAAATTTATCACTTAAAGTAATTCTTGACTCTTTATATTTGCGATCTTGTAGGTAAAATCCGATATTTGATACAGCTTTATTTCCAGCTTTATCTATAGCTACAATCCTAGCTTTAAAATTTGGATTTTGTATATCCCACGCTACAAGCGACGCCCAATATCCATCTTTTACAAATTTGGTTGGTTTAAAAATATACCCATCGCTCTCTATATATAAATTTTGTAAATTTTCATCAGTAGCCTTAAAAACTACAACGGCTGAGCCGCCTTTAGTAATCTTATATGATTGATTTATTATTTGAATTTGTGGATTTTTATTATCAATTATTAAATCCGCACTCTTTGAGGCTACATTTGCACCAAATAGATTAAAATCCCTAGCCTCAATGGTGAGCTTATAGCTTTTATCTCTTTGTAAAATCATACCCTTTGGTAGCTCTAAACTCAGCTCCAAGCTACTTTTTGGCTCATCAATTTTTTTATCTAAAATCACAATAGATGTATTAGAATCTGATATTATAGCCTTAATTGATTGTAAAGATGAGTTGTCTGATATGTTTAGATCAATTGGACTTTTTTGATTCCAGTAAATTCTATCACTAATAGATATGGTTGGTGCTTGATTATCCATAGAATCGGAGTTAAACAGACCTATAATGCCAAATATCAATCCGATAAAAATTATAGCAAATATAAAAGTTTTAATCTTTGAGTCTCTCACGCTTTATCCTTAAATTTAAATAAACGCTTGAATTCTACCTAAAAAAATTCAATAAATGGTATTTTATAATATCTCTCTTAAGCCACTTGCGGTTTCCATCCACCCTTTTAGCTCATTCCACTTCTCATTTTTAATCATATTCTCACAAATTTCAAGCTCATTTTTAAAAGAGGTAATTGCACTCAAAAGATTATCTTTATTTTGTTTGAAAATATCGCTCCACATTTGTGGATTGGATTTTGCTATCCTTGCCATACCGCTAAAACTCCCGCCAGCTAAAAGCAAGATATTTCGCTTATCCTCCTCTTTTAAGGTTGAATTTACCAAACTATAGCTAATGACATGGGGAAGATGAGAGATTATGCCTACATGATGATCGTGGCTTTTTGAATCCATAAATACTATTTTCATTCCAGCATGGCTTAAGATCTCCACAGCTCTTTTAACATGAAATTCACTAGCATTTTTATCATCGCAAACCACGACCACAGCACCATTTAATAAGGTTTTAAAAGCTGATTTTGGCCCTGAGTTTTCAGTCCCTGCCATCGGATGAGCCGCTACAAAATTATTACGAATTTCAAGCGGACACGAGCGGAGAATCTCAGCCTTTGTAGATCCTAAATCTACAATTGTAGTGCTTGATGGTATATCTTTTAAATTTTGCATTACCTTGATAATTGCCTCAACTGGAATGGCTAAAAATATCATATCACAGCTCTTTTTCATACTCTCAAAGCTAATTATCTCATCTACTAATCCTAGATCTAAGGCGTCCTTTTCATTATCTTTATTTAGATCATAGCCACTTACTTTGGAGATTAACTTCATATCTTTTAAGGCTAGACCCAAAGAGCCACCAATAAGCCCAAGTCCAATAATACCCACATTCATAATACTTCCTTGATTTTTAGCCCAGAATTATATCAAATTTAGCCAAAAATACTACTTAATAATTCAAATGTTTATCAATTTATGATACTATTTTGGCGATAATTTTATAAATAGGTAAATTTATATGAAAAAAGCAATACTTTCAAGCTTTATTATAGCCACTTCGATAAATGCTATGCCAATCCAAAGTGTTAAATTTAATGGTCTTTTACACCTATCAGATGAGAGTGCCTCTGAGATTAGCGGACTTAAGGTTGGTAGTGAATTCAGCGATGAAATTGCCAATAGAGCTATTATAAATTTATACAAACAAGGTTATTTTCAAAATATATATATAGAAGAAAATGATGGTAATGTCGTAGTAAATTTAACCGAAAAGCCAGTAATTGCAAAAATAGATATAAATGGCGTTGTTACAAATGACCAAAAGGCAATTGAGCAGATCATTGATATTAAAAAAGGTCAAATGTATGATGAGTTTGCCCTAAACAATACTAAGATTAGAATTCGCCAATTCTATGAAGCTCGTGGGTATTTTGATACCGTAGTAACTACAGATATATCTCCAATTAATGAGAATGAAAACTCACTTCACATAACTCTAATAGTCAATCGTGGTGAGAATATTACCATTGAAAATGTCCATTTAATCGGCTCTAATGCTTTAGATTACTCAGATATAGAACCAGTAGTAGCAAATAAAAGCCGTGAATTTATGGGCTGGATGTGGGGATTAAACGATGGTAAAGCAAAAATTTATGAGCTCCCAAGTGATAGCGAAAAAATCCAAGATGAGTATTTAAAGAAGGGCTATTTAGATGCGATCGTATCGGCACCTAGCCTAAATACCCATTTTGATAATTATAAGGCTGATCTCTCATATTATATTAGCGAGGGTGAAATTTATAAAACTGGTAATATCTCAATTAATGCTCCTGAATTTTTAGAGCTTGATACTGAAAATATAATTAGCGATTTTAAGCTGCAAAAAGGGGATATTTTAAATTCATCCAAGATAAAATTAGACGCTCAAAAGCTTGAAGATTTAGTGGCAAATAAAGGTTTTGCCTATGCAAAAGTCTATCCAAGAACAAATAAAAATAGCGACTATACAGCAGATATAATCTATGAGGTGATTCCTGAAGAAAAAGTATATATAAGAGAGGTTGTAATCAGTGGAAATGACCGAACAGCAGATCGCATTATTAGGCGTGAATTATACCTAACTGAAGGAAATTTATATAATAAAACTGACTTAATGGATTCTAAAAATGCACTTAAGCGAACTGGATATTTCGAAGATGTCCAAATAATAGAAAAAAGAGTAAGCAAAGATCAAATAGATTTAGAAGTAGCAGTTAAAGAGACGAATACAGGTAGTATAGTTGGTGGTATAGGATATGGAAGTAGCGATGGGCTTTTATTAAATGCTGGAGTGAGCGACTCAAATATCTTTGGGACTGGATATAAAGGTAGCATTATGGTAGATAAGAGTGATGATACCTTAAGCGGAAATATAAATTTAACCAATCCAAGAGTTAATGACTCTTTATATAGCCTTGGTGGAGGGATATTTGCTAATGATTACAACTGGGATGAGTATGATGAGCGAAATTATGGTGCTAATATCGTAGCTGGTAGGCAAATTGGTAGATACATCAATGCATATATAAGCTATCAAATAGAGCGTAGCCAAATAGATGGACTAGATGAATTTTACAGAGATGCTGGATACAAAAATGGTATAAATATAAAAAGTGCGATAACTCCAAGCATATCATTTAATAACACAGATGATTACTATATCCCAAGAAGTGGTATAATCGCTTCAACTAGCCTAGAGTATGCTGGGCTTGGTGGAGATATGGAATTTTTTAAAAATAGAACTACATTTAACATATATCAAGGCTTGCAAGATTATATAAATATGGATCTTATCTTTAGATATAAATCTGGATTTGGATATATATTTAATGATGATAGCTCCAAGCTTCCAATCAACGAAAAGCTATTTTTAGGTGGAATTAACTCTATTAGAGGCTACGATAGCAGATCTGTTACTCCTAAGAAAAATATTTGTAATCCTAAATCAAATAGTGGCGGGATAATACCTGGTTGTAAAATCATAGAAACTGGCGGTAAAATCAGCTTTAATAACTCATTTGAGCTAAGCTTTCCTATAATCAATCGCCTTAAAATGCGTGGGGTTTTATTTTATGATTATGGTATGATAGGTCACAGCGATATAAATGAGATTAAGCGCTCTAGTGCAGGGGCTGGGATAGAGTGGATGACGCCTATTGGGCCGCTACAACTATTCTACGCTCAAGCTCTTGATGATAAACAAGGAGATGATACTAGTAGCTTTGAATTTACAATCGGTAGGAGATTTTAGTTGAATTTGGCTCTAGCCAAATTCAATCTACTCAAACGAAATAGCAAAAATCGCTGGTTTAATCAACTTTCTTATCTCATCTTTTAACATAAAGAAATTTTTTGCACCTTTTATATATAGCGTGTTAGAAAAGAAATCAAAGCTTATATTTGGACTTAAACTCAAAGCACCAGCAAGACCAAGCAAAAAGCTAAGCCACCTAAGGGTATCAATATCTGGAAGTAAATTTTCTCCCAGAGTGTTTATAGCCTTGCCTTGATACTCTATCATAGCAGCTATCAAGGCCTTTTGCTGGTGAGTGTAGCCGTAATTCAACGCATTTTTAACCAAATACCCACTATGGGCATTTTCTGAATAAAATCCAATACTTCGCCCAATATTATAAAGCTTTGAGGCTACTATAAGCTCATTTAAATAGCTCGGTTTTAGCTTATGGAGTGGGGCTAAAACCTCAAATAGAGCCTTTGCGTGCCTTGTAGTTGTGCTATTATCTCGTTTAGCAAATCTATCTTGAATACTTCTAAGACTTGGATTAAAACCTTTTGGGAAAGCTATTTTATGCTCTTGAGGCATCTTGATTAAATCTTTAGATTTTAAATTTGGACCAAGCAAATTAACTAAAAAGACACCCTCTCTAATCCCTACTCCACTTGTATAAATCGTCTTAGCTTTTAAAATTTTAGCCGCATTAGAAAATATCATCGCACCTTGTCTAATGGTATCAAAGCGATCTTTTTTAATGGCTATGCTCTTTAAATCCAGCTCTTTATCGGTAGCTATTTTACTAATTAAATTTGCGTAATCACTATACTTATAGGTAAAATTATGAACTAATCTGATTTGATGATTTTGTAGCTGCATAATTGAGCTAGATATCGCCCTTAGACTTCCACCTATAGCGATCAAATCCCTACTAGCAAAATGCGGTGGAATTTTATTAATTATATCTTGGGTAAATCTCAAAGCCCCGTCTATATCATCTTTATCAAAAAATAGCTCCTTAAGCCTTACTGTACCCACATCTAAAGATATAAGATCAACAATCCTACCATTACTAATTTTAGCAAGCTCTGTCGAGCCACCGCCAATATCAATAGTAGTAGCCTCATCAAGCGGACTAAGCAAATTCAAAGCAGCTATACCGCCATAAAATGCCTCCATATCGCCACTTATCACGCGTAGATTAAAGCCTAATTCTCTTTTTACTAAATTTATAAATGTATTTGAATTTGGTGCGTCTCTTAGGGCCGATGTGCCAGTGCATAAAATCTTGCTAACCTTATAAATATTTAAAAAATATTTAAATTCTCTAAAAGCATTTAAGACATTACTCATAGCCTCATCTTGTAAGACTCCGCCTTTTTCATATGCACCTTCCCCTAGTCTAACCTTAACCTTATACTCACGAAGTATGAAAAATCCAAGCCTACTTGTCCGCTCAAATATAGCCATTCTAGCTGAATTTGATCCCAAATCGATGACTGCAACTCTTTTTGACATTAAATCTCTTTTATTTTTTATACTTATTATTTCTAATTGGCAAGATAAATGTAGCTATAGTCCCACTTCTATCTGTGCGATTTCGAAGCTCTATATTACCACCAAGAGCCTGAGCAGCACCCTTAGCTAGAAATAGCCCTAATCCAGCACCACTGCTATTGCCATAACGCTTAAATGGCGCAAATAGATCCTTACTCTCATCAATTCCTATGCCCTCATCAATCACTTTAACTATAAATTCCCCATTAATCAGCGTAGAATTTATATCAATAGTAGCTCCTTTTGGAGAGAATTTAATAGCATTTTGGACAAAATTTTGCAATACATGTAAAAATAGAGTAGGCTGAATCATTATCCTTAAACTATGCGGTCTTAAACTCATCTTAATATTTTTATCATCGCCCTTTGCAAGAATCAAGAAGTTATTGCCAATTTCATTAATATAAGCTATCATATCAGTCATCACCGGCTGCTCAAACTGTGCACCCTCTTGCCTACCAATTTCTAAAATAGAGCTAATCATCTTATTCATCTGATTGATGGCTTCATTATTATTTTTTAGCGTTTCAATATATTTTTGAGTGTCTCTTTCTTTAATTAGCGTAACTTCATTTTTAGTTTTCATCACAGAAAGTGGCGTCTTAAGCTCATGCGCAACTCCTATAAAAAGCTCTTTTTGATACTGAACAAATGTCAAAATTCTGCCAATTAGCCTATTTACCCCATCGCCTAAAGGCTTAAATTCAATCGGCAATTCACTAGTCTCCACCTCTTGTAAAAATCTCTCATTTAACTCTCCAAGCTTTAAGCAAAAAGAGCGGAGTGGAGCAAGTAGCATTCTAGATAAAAATAGAGCATAAAATAGTATTAAGAATATCGCCGTTGCATTAATAATCAAAATATCAACCAAAATTTGCTCCACAATCAAACTATACTCGCTAGTATCTTTTGTAAGTATTAAAAGATGACTTTGATATGGATAATACAAAGTAAGATAGGTGGCATTATCATCTTTTGTAGTGATAAATTCAGCTCTAGTTAGATTGCTATCATTAGGCACAATCTCTATAAGATCAAAATTTTTATTTTTATACTCTAGACTAAAGATATCTAATCTTGCTGAAATATTTTTAGCCTCAAGTGTTAGGCTTTGAACTACATTTTCAAAAATTGTAATCTTGATATAGTGATAAAGCATTACCGAAAATATGACAATTAGCATCGTAGAAGCAGATGCTAATTGCAGAGCGAATTTAGCTCTTAAGCTTTTTTGGGAAAACAAAATCTATATCCGCGGCGTCTTACTGTTTCTATTGTCGAAATATTTAGCGGTTTATCCATTTTTTGGCGAATTTGATTTATTGCTACCTCAATTACATTTGGAGTTACAAGCTCTGGCTCCTCCCAAATAGCATCCAAAAGCTGCTCTTTACTCACAATTTGATCGCTATGTCTAGCTAGATGAGTTAATACCTCAAATGGCTTTCCTTTAAGCTCGATCTCTGTTCCTTGATATGTGATCTTTTCCTCATCTGGATCTATGGTAAGGTCGTCTATTTTAATCACATTTGTCCCGCCAAAGCGAAGTCTTGCTTCTAATCTAGCAACTAAAATATCAAAATCAAAAGGCTTTTTGATATAGTCATCAGCGCCAGCTTTAAATGCTTTGATTTCACTCTCTTTATCATCTTTTGCTGAGATGATCACCACAGATGTGCGTGGAGATTTTTGTTTAATAACATTGATTAAATCAATACCATCTCCATCTGGAAGCATAAGATCACTAAGCACAAGATCGTAATTGCGAATACCGATGAAATACTCTGCGTCATTAAAATTTTCTGAATTATCTGTTTGATAACCAAACTCCTGTAAGCCTTCAGCTATAGTTTTACCTAGCGTTGTCTCATCTTCTACTATCAAAATTCTCATTAGCTTTTCCTTAAAAGTAAAAAATTTAATGCGAAATTATAGCAAAATTTAAGCCAAAATTCAAGAAAATTTAAACAATTTTTAATAATTCTTTACTATTTTTGCTCCGACTACAGCATTTGAAATGATATTAATCTTTGAAATTTTCATATAAAATTTTTTTAAAGTAGGATAAAGGTCTTTAAATTTAGTAGAAAAATACTCAAGCGCATCTTCTACCTTATAAAATTTTTGATGGTTAAACTCTTCTTGGGTAATCTTACAAACAACTGCATAATCCACAAATTCACTAGCTTGAAATTCCATACTAACGCAGATCTTTTGTAAACTTACTCTTTCAAAATCCAAAAGACCAATTATAGTATCAAATTCAAGCTCATCAACAAAAACGCTAATCAAATAACCTTACTTTCAGCACCGCTAAGAAGACGCTTAATATTTGGCAAATGCTTATAAACCACTACAAACGCAATTATCAAAACTGGAGCATGAGTATTGATATGTGGCATATCATAATGCAATATAAATGATGAAACCACCATAGCTAGTAGGGCAAAAAGCGAGGCTAAGCTAGATATTTTAAGCACTTTACCAGTTATAAACCATACAGTAACTGCGATTATAAGCTCAACTGGTAAAAAATATGCCAAAACTCCAGCCCCAGTAGCAATCCCCTTGCCACCTTCAAACATCAAATAAGGCGAAAAGCAGTGACCCACAACAGCCAAAACCCCCATCGCCCAAAGAGTAGAAATATCAAGATTAAATACAAATTGCCCTATTAAAATCGGCAATATCCCCTTTAGAGCATCACAAATAATAGTCAAAATAGCAAGCTTTTTAGCTAAAGTTGGGTTATCTTGCTTTATCACTCTTAAAACATTTGTCGCGCCTATGCTCTTACTACCGCTTTTTTTGATATTTACACCACCAAAAAGCAGTCCAAAAAGCAGTCCAAAAGGCACAGCTCCAATCAAATAAGCTAATAAATAGGCTATTAAATTCTCATTCATATTACTCTCCACCAAAATGAAGTAACGCTGAACCCCAAGTAAATCCGCCACCAAAAGCATCAAGAAGCATTAGTGAGCCATTTTTTAATCTACCGCTCTCATAGGCCTCATTCATCGCCATAGGTATAGAAGCCGAGCTTGTATTGCCATATTTTTGCACAGTTACAACGCACTTAGAGTCGCTAAAATTTAACCTTTGCTTCACAGCTTCTATTATCCTTAAATTTGCTTGATGAGGAATAAAAAGATCAACTCTATCAGGGGAAATTTGATTTTTTTCTAAAATATCAACTACATCTTTTGTTAGGGTATTTACGGCAATTTTAAAGACATCATTGCCAGACATTTTCATAAAATTTAATTTATTATCAATAGTATGGCTATTTGCTGGATTTACTATAGCACACCCAGGAGTTATAAGCAGATCTCCCTTACTCCCATCGCTAGAGGTATGAACATCAATAATTGGATTAATGTTAGAAGCACTTATCACAGCAGCCCCCGCACCATCGCCAAACAATATACAAATACTCCTATCGCTCCAATCCATAATAGTGCTAGTCTTTTCAGCACCTACTATTAAAATATTTTTCTTTGCGCCACTTTCTATCATGGATTTAGCAAGGTCTAAAAGATAGATAAAGCCCGTACAAGCCGCACTTATATCAAATGCGGTTATATCTTTTAATCCAAGCTTATTAGCAATCACACACGCAGTAGATGGCATACAAAAATAATCTGGAGTAATAGTAGCACAAACAATAGCATCAATATCGCTTTTATCCAAATTTGAACGCTCCAAAGCTTGTAAAGCTGCCTTATAGCCAAGATCGCTTGTAAATTCATCCTTAGCAATTCGTCGCTCTTGGATACCGGTGCGTTTTCTAATCCACTCATCGCTAGTATCTACCATCTTTTCTAGATCGAAATTTGTAAGAATATTCTCAGGAGCATAAGCTCCAATAGATATTAATGAAGCTTTAATCATTTTTCAAACTTTGTAAGCTCATCTAAAATTACCTTATTTATATTTGATTCTGAGAATTTTAGGGCTTGAAAAATTGCATTTTTTATGGCTTTTGGGTTAGATTTGCCATGACTTATAATCACACACTCCTTAACCCCCAAAAGTGGTGCACCACCATATTCATCATAATCAATCTGATTTTTAAGCCTTTTAAAAACGCCCTTCATAAGCGTCGCACCAAAAATAGCAAGTAGCGACTTTTTGATATTCTGCTTAATAATTTTAGTAATCGCACTAGCTACGCCTTCGCTAGTTTTTAATAGTATATTACCGACAAAACCATCACATATAATAACATCAACACTCCCATCAAAAATTTGATTACCCTCTACATTTCCGATGAAACTATCGAGTTTTTTGAGCATATCAAATGCCTCTTTTGTGATCTCATTTCCTTTACAATCCTCTTCGCCATTACTAAGTAGGCCTATTTTGGGATTATTGATTTTCATAATCTCCTTAGCATAAGCATAACCCATAATAGCAAATTCAAATAAATTTTCCGCCTTGCAATCTACATTTGCGCCCACATCTAAAACAAGAGTTTTTTTATTAGTTTGTGTTGTAGGCATTAAAGTAGCAATAGCAGGCCTGCTAATACCTTTAAGCCTTCCTATACGCAAAGTAGCTAAGCTCATACTAGCACCACTATGACCAGCAGATACAACGGCTTTACACTCACCATTTCGCACTAACTCAACGGCCTTATATATGCTACTATCTTTGCGTTTTAGCACATCAGTTGCATTCTCATCCATAGCAAAGATTTCACTAGATTGAATAAAGGTTATAAATTTCAAATACTTCTGTGGTATAAGGGATCTTAGCTTAGCTTCATCTCCAACTAAATAAGCTTGAAATTCTCTTAGCTTTAAAGCCTCAATCACTCCAGCTATAATCGGCTCAGCACCAAAATCCCCGCCCATAGCGTCAATTGCTATTTTTGTCATTATCTATATTAATACTCGCCAGTTGTTCTATTTACACGATGAGGCATTTTCCAGCTGCCATCTTTGTCTTTTACAGGCATAGGTAATGTAACTTTATAGTGAGTTCTGCGTTTTGCTGCTCTAGTATGACTCACTCTACGCTTAGGTACTGCCATTTTACTCTCCTTCTAAAATTTTACAATTATCACAATAAAAATAGTCGCTTTTAAAGGCTTCTAACTCACTAATTAAAATTTCATCAGTATCAATCTGTCCGTCGTAAAATTCAATAGTATTGCTTAGTTCATTATCAATATCTTTATATATGCCATCGCTTAAATTTAGGTTTAACTCTTCATCTAAATTTAAAACTATATCAGCTCCACAACGATCGCAAATATGCTCTAATTTACCACTGAGTTTTCCGCTACATTTAGCCAAATTTAGGGAAGATTTTTTGATACTTCCACTAAATTCAACCATATCAATACTGCTTTGAAAATTAACAGGTGTATTGCTTAGCCTATCAAAGCGAATTTTCAATATTAAACCTTAAAGGATCTCTGTATTAGCAAAGAAAAACGCAATTTCGATTTTAGCATTTTCTAAGCTATCGCTACCATGAACTGCATTTGCATCAATGCTATCTGCAAAATCAGCTCTAATAGTCCCAGGTGCAGCCTCTTTAGGGTTTGTAGCACCCATTAATTCCCTATTTTTAAGCACTGCATTTTCGCCCTCAAGCACCATTACAATTACTGGACCACTAGTCATAAACTCAACTAAGTCATTATAAAATGGTCTGCTAGCATGCACTTCATAAAATTTTTTAGCGTTTTCTACGCTTAATTGCAGTTTTTTAACTGCTGCGATTCTAAGCCCATTGCTTTCGAATCTATCTATAATTTTACCTATTACACCCTTTTTGGTTGCGTCAGGCTTGATTATCGATAGAGTTTTTTCCATATAGATCTCCTACAATAAGGTTTTTTAAAAGCGTGATTATATCAAAACTAAACTTAAAAAAATAGTAATCTTTATAATTTAAATTAAATTAAGCTACTACCGCGTTTGTGCCATCTCTTAACTCTTCGCCGATATCACTTCTGCTTGGCTGTCCTGAAACCACCCCGCTCCACACGATACAGCCATCAGTTGGACAGGCGTTTGCACAGGCTGGCTCATCATTATGACCTACACACTCAACGCATTTATCAGCATATACATAATACGCATCTTCGCCAGTTGGGTTATCTGCATCATCTACAATTGCACCTACTGGGCACTCATCAATACAAGAACCACAACTAATACAAATATCAGTAATTTTTACCGCCATCTTACTCTCCTTAAATTTAAATAGATTTGGGCGGTAGGTTATCAAATTTAAACTTATATATAACTTAATATGAAATGATAATGATTATTACTTAAGCTCACTAAGTATATCTAAAACTGATTTTTGCAAAGCCTTATCTTTAACATCTATTTTAAAATATATTTTAGCAATTTTTAAATCACTATTTATTATATTTACACTATCTCCAAATGATGTAATTCTCATTCTCTTGCTCTCCACACCACCATTTGCAAGCATTGTAAATACGCTATAAGCACGCTCGATTCCTAGCCTATAATCAGTCTCATAATCGCCAAAATCATCAGCATATCCTCTAATATCTACCACTACCGATTCTGGAATTTTATTAATAATCATAGCTACAATATTGATAAAGTTTATCATATCTGGATTATAAATTTTGGAGCTTTGGTAATCAAATTTAATACTCGCTGGCAAATCAATTGCCACTTGATTTTCAGCTTGATCTAGCGTAACTTTATATCTTTCATTATTTAAATTTACATTTACAGATGTTTGATTTTGCGCCTGCACCGCTATACTAGGGCTATCAAACTCCTTGCTGCTATTTGATGTTTTGCTGCTTTCTTTAAGAGATTTGGTATCTGGAAATTCAAATATCTTTATAAACTCTGTTTTAAGTGCTTCAACCTTAGCCTTATTCACCGCTGAAATCGCATAAAGTGCGATGAAAAGAGCCAAAAGCAAAGAGAGAAAATCTGCATAAGGCACAGCCCACTTCTCACCTGCTGGACACTCTGGACATTTTTTCTTCTTCGCCATATTTTACCTTAATTAAATTGTGAATTTCTTGGTTCGTTTTTGTCTAAAAAGTTAAATAATTTTGCCTCTAAGCTCCTTGGATTTGCCCCTTCAGCAATGCCTACTAACGCTTCTAAAATCATAATTTTTTCTTTTACTATATCCTTTGCATTTCCCATTATCTTCATTCCCCAAGGCCCAAAAAATGCGTATGCCCCCATAATTCCCGTAACGGTCGCTGTAAATGCCCCAGCGATACCAGCTGCCATAGCTGCAGGATTATCTAATAATTGAAGTGCAAGCATAAGCCCCATAACCGCACCAACTAGCCCAAATGTCGGACAACTCTCACCTGTGCGTATCCAAAAGTGCCCACACTCATGATAATACTCCTCAGTTGTCTCAATAGATAGCTCCAAATGCTCCTTAACCTCATCAATAGGCTGACCATCTACTAGCATGCTAAGACCGGTTTTTAAAAATTCATCATCTATTGTAGCAGCTTTTTGCTCTAGTGAGAGAATTCCATTTTTCCTAGCTAAAGTGCTATACTCCACAAGCTCAGTAATCCTAGCACCCATATCCACTCCAGAGCCTTTAAAAGCAACTTTAAGCTCCTTAAAAGCTGCTTTGATATATTTCTTATTTGTTGCAGTCATAGCTGAGAATAGAGCCGTAGGAATAACGATAAGAACAGAACTAATATGTAAAACATGTAAAGGATTGCCACCTTCTAAAATATCGCCCACAGATATACTCGTAATAGCAAGCACCATTCCTAAAATAGTAGAAAGATCCATAAAAACCCCATTTAAAAAAATATTAAATTATTACATAAAGTAACCAAAATTTAACTGAATTTGGCAAATTATTTGAGTTCGCCCCAGTTTTTAGCCGCATTATAATTTACCACCAAAGGCACATTTAAGCTAACTACACTACTCATAATATTTGCCACTTTAGCGCTAAATTCATCTACATTTTCATCTTTAACCTCAAAGATTAACTCATCATGAATTTGTAAAAGCAACTTCTCTTCATTTAAAACTTCCATAATTTTTAGCATTGCAAGCTTGATAATATCAGCTGCACTGCCTTGAAATTTAGTATTTACAGCCTCCCTTTCATACATTGCAAGCTGCATAGCCGAAGCACTAGAGAAGTCAAAATACCTTCTTCTGCCAATCAATGTTTGGACAAATCCATCGCTTTTGGCCTGGTCTTTAATGCTTTGTAAATAATCCTTAACACTACTAAAAGCTTCAAAATATCTAGCGATATACTCCTTAGCAGCCTTTTTATCTATACCTAAATCACCGCTTAATTTATTAACCCCCATTCCATAAATCAAGCCAAAATTTATGGATTTTGCGATACTTCGGTTTGTATCATTTAACTCGCCAAATATATTGATTGCTGATTGGGCGTGTATATCCTTGCCACTTTTAAAAGCCGATATTAAGGCACTATCACCACTAAAATGAGCTAAAAGTCTAAGCTCGATTTGAGAGTAATCCAAGCTTAAAAGAGTATATCCATCTGCTGCTTCAAAAACAGATCTAAATAGCTTAGCGTAATTTCCACGAGCGGGGATATTTTGTAAATTTGGATTTTTACTAGCTAGGCGTCCAGTGGCTGTGCCAGTGTGGATAAAACTAGTATAAACCCTGCTATTTTCATCATTTAAGGCTAAATTTAAAATAGGCTCACAATATGTGCTTTGGAGCTTATAAAGCTCTCTGTATTCTAAAATTTTAGCTATAGATGGATGAGCGTCAATAAGCTCTTTAAGCACGCTTTCATCGGTACTATATCCGGTTTTAGTGCTTTTTTTACTTGGGAGTTTTAGCTCATTAAATAGCACTTCGCCAAGTTGCTTTGTGGAGTTGATATTAAATTTCATATCACAAAGCTTATAAATTTCGCTTTTTATCATATCAAGCGTGATCTCATTTTGGTTTATTAAATCCCTTAATTTTGCCCTATTTATGGCTATGCCGTTATCTTCCATATCAAGCAAGGTTAGGATAAATTTAAACTCCACATCATAAGCGATTTTTAGCATATCGCTGCTTAGCTTTTTGCTAAGCGTTTTGTAAAATTTCAAAGTTATCCAAGCATCTTCAGCTGCATATTTTGCCGCACTCTCTAGCTCCACACTAGCAAAATTATCTCCCCTTTTTACCACATTTTCAAATTTAATCGTATCATAATCATAAAGCGTTTTAGCTAAAGTATCCATACCCACACTAGCACTAGGATTATCTAACCACGCCATTATCATCGTATCAGCATAATTTTTTGGCGGATTTAAGTTAAAATTATTTAATATAATTTTAAAATCATATTTTAGATTATGGCCTATCACAAAGGCTGAATAAATCCGCTTTATAGCCCACAAAGCCGCCTTGTGGCTTACCATATTTAGGACGCCTAAATAGCTATGGTTTATAGGGACATAATAGCTCTTTTGCTCATTAAAGCAAAAGCTAAATCCAACTATCTTAGCCTCCCTTGCATTTACGCTAGTTGTCTCAGTGTCAAATGCGATAATGGTATCACCATCAATATTTTGTAAAATTTCCTCAAGCTTACTCTCATCAGTTATCAAAATAGGCTCAAAGCTTAAATTTTTTTGCGTATTATCAATATCAAGAGTGGCTAAAAGCCTATTTAGCGAATACTCTTTTAATATATCTTGGATTTTAATTAGCGGATTATCTGTTGGGAATTTGGCATTTTGTAAATTTGGAGTCTCAAGCCCATCGTATAAGGTGGCTAATTTTTTAGATATAATGGCATTTTCCTTGCCCTCAAATAGCAAATTTTTAGTTCTTTCATTGCGGACTTGGTTTAAATTTTCATATAAATTCTCAATATTACCAAACTCATCTAAGAGCTTTTTAGCCCCCTTATCGCCAATGCCCTTAACCCCTGGGATATTATCAGCACTATCTCCTGTAAGAGCTAAGAAATCACGAATTTGCTCTGGATACACGCCATATTTCTCATAGCAACCATCTCTATCATATAGCTCCTTTTTAGCTGGGCTATATATGCTTACTCTATTATTAATTAGCTGATATAGATCCTTATCATGAGTTACAACTTTGATAAATAGATCTTCTTGTGGGTTATTTTTGATAAAGCTTGCTATTATATCATCAGCCTCATATCCTTCAACCCTTAAGCTACACAATCCCATCTTTTCGATCATATCAATACAGATTGGTAGCTGCTCTTTAAGCTCTTTTGGTGCTTCTGTGCGGTTGGCTTTGTAGTTTGGATCTATATCATTTCTAAAGGTCTTACCACCGCTATCAAGAGCAAAAACTATATAATCACTATGAAATTCCTGCTTTAAATTTGCTATGAAATTAGCAAATCCATGCACCATTCCACTTGGTTTGCCATCTGCGTTTTTTAGCCCACTCATCGCATAATAAAGACGGAAAAAAAATCCAAAAGTATCAATTATTGTCAGAGTCTTCACGCTTTCTCCTAAATTTATCACAAATTTTACAAATTCCAAATCTTTGAGCCATATTTCTAAATCCAATTAGAATAAAAATGCCAATATAAATTCCGCCAAAATCCTCTAAAAATCCAACCACAAGCCCCCAAAATCCAATATCATTAGGTCTTGTAGATAGTAGATAGATACTAAAAATAGTCGCACAAACTAAAAATATCCACTTTTTCCACCTTTGTATATCATAAAAAAACCCGATGATAAAGCCTGGCAAAGCACAGATAATGGCGCGCACTAAACTAATTATTAAGACTATTATAATTTCCATTTATATTAAAAACCTACTTGCAACGCTAATAATAGCGGTATTTGAGCGAAGAATATATGGGGAATTTAATGCGAATTTCATAGTTATTTTCTCCCTTTCACTCTGGCTAAATCCACCCTCAGGCCCTACAAAAAGCATATAATCCATCTTATAATTATCTAAATTTTTCCCACCAAAATCAATCAACGCAATATCTTTTTTATAACCCAAAAGCTCATCAACGCTATGAAAAATTGAAATTTCCATCAAAGAGTTTCTACCGCACTGCTGTGAGCTACTGATTAAAATCCGCTCAAATCGCTCCAAATTTAACTTAATATTTCTTTGAGAAAACTCACAATATACTAAATTCAATCGCCCCACACCCAGCTCATTTAAGCTTGGCAAACTCTTTTCTATCACGCTACTATCGACAACAGCCCAGGCTAGTTCAAATTTATGCTCCATAGGCAAAATAAGAGATTTAAAAATCAGCAAGAGAGTAGCCACATGCCTATCTATAGTAGAAATTTCATAGATATAGCTATAGCCATCTTTTAAATTTCTAATATCAACTCTCTTGCCCTCGCTCAATCTAAGAGCCTTTAAATGGCTAAATCCATCGCCATCAATCTTAAGATTTTCGCTCCCAGCACCCTTGTGATAGATAAATTTCATAGCACAATCCCAATATAAGTTCCAAAGCTGACAATTACTATCTCGCAAACTATTTTAATAGCCATAAATCTCTTAAATTTACCAAATTCCTTGCTTATCCTAACTGCTTTTAATCTCCTAAATCCAATCGCCCCAAGTGGAATGAGCGCTATCCAGCAGATAATCATTATCCAAATTGATAAGCTCATAGAAAAGTGTAAAAATGCCAAATTAAGCATACCTGTAAAAAATATAGACGCCATAAATAGATAGTATGTGGGTAAAAAATACATAAGCCGCTTAATATAGCTAAATTTAGTCGTATCGCCAATAAATACAAGCCCAAAATGAAGCACCAACAGCCCCAAAAGTATCTTGATAAATCCAAGATGCAAGCTAATGCTCATATCATATGTCTCTATCATTCTACCACCGGCATAGGGGGGAAATCACTATCTATACTTGCGTTGCCATCGCTTTTGGCTATTGGGACATCTGGTGGCGGGATCTCTATTGCGTTATTTGAATTCTCTTTTACCTCTTTCTTATCGCAACCATAAAAACTAAAAATTATCAAAGATATTAAAGCCAATCTTCTCACTAGCACTCCTTTGGATTTATAAATTTACTACCATTTTTAAGCTTTTCATAAAAGTCAAAATCACTCCATTCAGCCTTAATCCTATCACTAAAGATTATATCATCTAAATTTATTATCCCCATTTTATGGCTATAAGCATCCTCTTTAAAGCATTGTGCGTAGCCTGTAGCGGTCTCATGAACGATAATGCTATATAGCTCCACGCCTTTTTCGCCATTTTGCATTACGCACTGATTAAGTAATCTATCAATAAGCACAAAAAACACACGGCTAAAATGTTCAGCACTTGGATTATAAGGTAGCTCTATCCAACGCTTAGAGTGCCTTTTCATATCATTTTTATACTGAGTATCATCATTAGCATAAAGCGTGGTAGTATGATCAAAACTATCAATAATCATTCTAATATGCTGCTTCATCAGACCAAAATCATACACCATTCCAGCAGCGTCTAAATAGTCAGATTTAAGCAGTACCTCGCACCTGTAGCTATGGCCGTGGATACTCTCTTTGCACCGCTTGGAGCTGCAAAATCTAACTATATGAGCATTTTCAAAATCATAAATTTTTCTAATTATCATACCCTAAACTCCATCTAAATCATTCCAAATTCTAATATGCAACCTATCGCTATAGTTAAATCCATTTTCTATGGCAAAACTCGCCACACTTTTGGCATTTTGGTTTAATTCATCTTGGTTTTTAGCCAGTGGCATACACCAAACTTCGCCATTTTGAATAGATAAAATATCTTTAATCTCAGCTAAATCCCTAGATGTGCTTACAAATTTATAAAAGCAATCAGCATTATTAAATAGCGATTTTAATGCCTTTTTATTAACCCTTTTGTGTAGTGGCTCACCGCTTATAGATAGCTTTACGCTCACTGCGAAGGTGCATTTTTTATAAATTGGAAATTTAGTAAAATCAATCTCAATCGTGCCATTTGTCTCAAACTGAATGCTAAATCCAACGCTAAAAGCATATTCAAGAAATTTTAGCAGATCTCTATCACTATGGTATAAAAGCGGCTCTCCGCCAGTTATAACGATCAAAGGCTTATGCTTTAGGCTAAAAAGCAGACTACTTAAACGCTCAAAATCAAATTTTTCATAATTAAAATGCGATGATTGCGCTGCTCTAATGGTATCACAACCTAGCAAAATCTCTCCACTCTTAGGCGATATAAGCTTAGAGCCAAAGCCTTGACATTTTAGATTGCAACCACCAAGACGGATAAAAAAGGCGTTTTTACCTTGGAATTTACCCTCTCCTTGAATAGAGTTAAAATACTCGACAACCTCAACCATCTCTAACCACCAGTTTGATAAAATGCCCTACTTGAGATCTCACCTTTGCCATCATTTTCCCATTTATTCTTCTCTGGCTTTGCCTCTAAGACATCTTTTAAAATTTGCTTAGCCTTATCATAATCTCCACTTCTCATAGCCTCTTTTATACTCTTTCCATCTTCATAGTATAAACATGGTATCAAAAGCCCATCAGCACTTAATCTAAGCCTATTACAACTAGCACAAAAATCATGCTTATGCGGATCGATAATGCCAAATTTATACCCATCGCTAGTCTCAAATAGGCTTGATGGGCTATTTGGGCTTTTGGTGATCTCTTTTATGCTATATTTTTTAGATAAAATATCTAAAATATCATCCTTTCTAAGCCCTTTTAAATCACTACTTGCGTGAGTATTTTCCATAAATTCAATATATCTAATTTGTGCGTTTTTACTCTTAGCAAACTCCAAAAGATCTATAATCTCATTATCATTTATCCCTTTAAGCACAACGCTATTTAGCTTTATCCCAAACCCCTCTTTTACAGCCTCATTAATTCCATCTAAAACTTGATTTAAAACATCTTTTCTAGCTATGAAATTTGCCTTTTTCTCATCTAAAGTATCAAGAGAGATATTTAATCTTTTTAATCCAGATTCTCTTAGCACCTTAGCTTTTTGTTTTAGATAGTATCCATTTGTCGTCATTGCTAGATCAAGATCTGGCTTATAATCATTTATCATTTTTACAAATTTCTCTATATCTCTTCTTACTAAAGGCTCTCCGCCAGTTAATCTAATCTTTTTAACTCCATTATCAAGGCAAATTTTAACAAAATCAAACATCTCTTCATAGCTTAAAATATTGCTTCTTCCAATATTATTAAACTCACCATCTTCAGGCATACAATATCTACACTTAAAATTACAAAGCTGGGTTACTGAAATTCGCAAATAATCAATCACTCTGCCAAATTTATCTACTAACATCATATCTCTTTTTTAAATTTCAAAATCATAGTCACCTGCCCCACCCCAAGCTGTAAATCCCTAGCTATGGCCTCTGGAGTCTTACCAGCTCTAAACATCTCAACAACCCTATTTTCATTATTTGCCTCAAAGCTTGGCGGAGTGATCTTGCCTATGCTTTTAGTGCGTTCTTCTAGACTATAAAGTCTCTCTTGTTGCTCATCTTTTATCTCATTTACGGCTTGTTCTATGATATGGACATTTTGTAAGATTGGGGAGATTTTCTGCGTTAATCCTTCGCTGATTTTTAGCTCAATTTGGCTATTTATCTCATTCATATCTATCTCATTTTGTATAATTGGCCCAGCGGTTGGGATCTCTTTTATCTGCCTTTTTAGCTGATAATTCTCCTTAATAAGCCCCTCTATAGCCAACTCAAATTTAGAAAATTTCGCATTTATCTGCTTATCCCTTAGCCAAAAAATTGCCCCAAAAACGCCTAAAAGCAGTATAAAAGCGATGTAAAGTAATATCTCATTGCTCACTATTTTTTGCCTTTCTTATCTCTAATCTATCACTCTCAGCCACAAAGGCATTCCACTCTTTTTCATTCCCTCTTGATACTTTTAAAATTTTTGCACATTTTGGCGTAACGGCTTTAAAATATATCAAAACTTCACGCTTTATAAATAGTGGTAAATTCACTCTAGCGAAGTAAATCACCCCAACTTCTAAACACTCATCATCAAACTCAAATCCCTCATACCCAATCTTGCTTGTTTGGTGGTGAAATTTAAGTGGCTTTGGTGGATTATGCTGATTTTTAATAATATTTGACAATTCATCTACTTTTTTATAAAGCTCCACAAGCAATTTTATTGTAAGCGGATCGCTATTCTCACCTTCTCCACGCACCTTTTCATGGCTAAGCCACTCATCTATACTACTTCTACTTTGGTTAAATTCAGCCTCGTATCCATACTCTTCATCAGGCTCAAAGCTAATCTCAACTCTCCCATTAATTAATCTAAAATCTACCATAAACTCACCAATACAAAAATAAAAAATATTATCCCCAAATAGCCATTAAGAGTAAAAAATGCCCTATCTATCTTACTAAAATCACGCCTAACAATCCTATGCTCAAAGTATAAAATCACCCCACTTACAACCACGCCTAAAAATGCTATAAATCCAAGATTAACACTAATTGCAAATAGCAACCAAAAAAGTATAGTTAAAAAATGAAAAATCCCACAAATAAACATAGAGGCCTTTGCTCCATAAATGCTAGGAATACTAAATAATTCCATCTTTTTATCATACTCCATATCTTGAAGTGAGTATAAAATATCAAATCCAGCCACCCAAAATACAACCCCAAATGAGAGCAAAAGCACCCACAAAGGCACTTCAGCCAACACAGCAATCGCCCCAGCAATCGGCGAAAGTCCAAGGCAAACTCCAAGCATAATATGCGCTAAAGCTGAAAATCTCTTAAAATATGAATAAGCACCAAGAAGTGCTAAAATCACAAAGCTAAGCCAAAAAGCAAGAGAATTGATAAAATACGCCACAATCACAAAAATAAGAGCATTAATCCAGATAAAAATCAATAAATTCCCACTACCAATTCTACCATCTACGCTTGGGCGAGAGGCGCATCTGGGATTATCTTTATCAATATCTCTATCTAGATATCGGTTTGCTGCCATAGCAAAATTCCTAGCACTCACAGCACACAAAAGACCTAAAATCAATAGCTCCCAGCCAAACCATATTGAGTCATTCGCACTTTTAGATGCCACAATCATCGCTACAAATATAAACGGCAAGGCAAAAATAGAGTGCTTAAACACGATTAATTCATTAATATCTTTTAAAATTTGTATAAATTTTGCCATATTTTTCCTTTTAAGGTTTGTATTTTAGCGAAATTTATCTAAATTTTGATTGATAAAATAGTGATTTTAAGCATATTAGGGCATTGGTTTGGATAAAATATCAAAAATTAAAGAGTGTGAAATGTTTTATCAATTTGCCATCATAGGCACCACTGCAAGTGGTAAAAGCGACCTAGCTATCAATGTAGCACAGAGATTAAATGCGGTGATTTTAAGCCTTGATTCTTTATGTTTATACAAAGAGATAGATATAGCAAGTGCTAAGCCTAAAAAAGATGAATTAGAGCTTATAAGGCACTTTGGGATTGATCTTATTAGCCCTGATATGGAGTTTTGCGTGGGGGATTTTATCAATGAGTATAATCACGCTTTAGCCTATGCAAAAAGCCAAAATATCCCACTTATCATAACCGGCGGAAGTGGATTTTATCTCAAATCTATGTTAAGTGGCTTAGCACCAAAAATTGAGCCAATAAAGATTGAGATAAGTGATGATGAAATTTGGGATTTGGCAATGAAAATTGATAGGGAATTTTGTGCTAAATTTAGCAAAAATGATAAATTTAGACTACGCAAATGGTATCAAATTTACGCTCAAACTAGTAATATTCCATCTCAATGGCTACGCCTTAATACTGGTGAGCCAGTTATTAAAAATTTAACTATTTTTGAGCTTGTATGGGATAAATTTGAGTTAATAGAACGCATAAAAATTCGCACCAAAAATATGCTTAAAAATGGCTTAATAGATGAGGCAAAGGATCTATTTAAACGCTATAATAGTGCGTTAAAACCGCTAAATTCCATAGGTCTTAAAGAGACTAAAGAGTATCTTGATGGAAAAATAGATATAGATGAGCTTAGCAATTTAATCACAATCCACACAACGCAATTAGCCAAACGACAAAGAACTTTTAATAAAAGCTTTAACTCTATAAAAATTGATGGTAAAAATTTAAATTTAGATAATTTTTTAGCTCAAATATCAAATTCCATCAACTAATCTTTTTTGCTCATTACATAGGGCTTTCCACTGACTATCTTGAGCGATATTTAAACACTCATTTATATAGGGGGTAGCGGCTTTTGGGTTGTTTTGCGAGATCTCTATTTGCGCAATTGTATGCAAGGCTCTAGCTCTATTTTGTGGTTTTAAATTTCTATTTAAGAGATCTAAAACCATATTTTTAGCCTCTAATAGCTCCGAGTCCGCCACTAAATTATCAATATATATAAAATTTGCCTCTGGGCTAAATGTATCGATATTTAACTTAGTTTGTAGATCCAAAACTTTTTTTGAGTAGTTTTTAGCTAGTTTATTACCCTTATCATTAGCATAAATCATAGCAGCGTCATAAGCTTCAATCAGCATAATATCAATACCCTTATTATCCTCCACAGCCCTTAATGCCAAGGTGGCTTCATCAAATCTATCTAATTTTAAAAGTGAGTAAAATCTATATATTATAGCCTCGCTTGGATCGCTATATGGCACCTTACTAGCAAGCTCTACAGCCTTAAAACTACTATCTATAGCAGCAATAAATTGAGATAGTTTATAATTAATCTTAGTTAAATTATTTAGCCAAACAACTCTATTATTTAAATTTGGATCATTTATATTTTCATTAGCTAAGTTATAGGCTTGCGTGTATCGTTTTGTTCTATAATAGCAGTTAAATAATTTGAATTTATCTACTATTTGATTCTCTATTTCATACTTATCTACTAAACCAACCACATCTAAACAATCCAAATTTTGGTTATATCTATTTGCTAGATTTAAAGCAGAAGTATTCATCATATCAGTAATATCACTTTGATTTAAATCAACTATTAGGCTATTTAAATTTAAAATATCATTATATCTTTTCTCATCAAAGCTAAGCTTTACTTCTGCGATGAGAGCTATTTTGGCTAGTTCTTGTCCTTGGTATTTATCTAATAATTTATTATAATGCGCATGCTTCTCATCGCTACTCATATCTGGCATATCAAAAAATAGACGATCAAGTGCATACTCTATCTCGCTACTAAATTCATTATCTGGGAATTCTTGCTTATACTTTTGTAAATACTCATATGAGCTTACTGGTTCTACTCCACGCACTAGCGTAGTCCCAAGGCGTCTAAGACTAATCTCATAATATCCATCATGAAGATGAGAATCATCAAAAACTACTTTATAAATCTTAGCCGCTGTATCAAATAGATTATTCACCCTTAGCTCATCAGCAACCTCCATACTATAGCCCTTATCGTTTATAATATATTTGGGATTTGCCACTACGACCTTGTCTATATACTGGGCTGCTTCAGAAAATCTTTGTTGCGATAGGTAAATTTTAACTAATTTAAATGATGCCTCACTAGCCACATCAACATCATTTGAGCTATATAAAACATCTTCGTAAAATCTCATTGCGTCATTTAATTTGCCACGAGATACTAGATGATCAGCATAGCCTATTATAGCACGATTTGTCCATGTATCATTGCTGTGTTCGGTCATTAAAATATCTAATATATACTCCGCATCATCAAATAGATCGCTACTAAGATTTGCCATCATATTAATATATAAAATTTCTGGATAATTCCTATCTGAGCCATTAAATCTCATCCAAACCTTAGCTAACTCAATTATATTTGAGTTCATCTTTTGTATAGCTTGATACTGGGTTTCTTCTTTGATTAGCTTATCCATAGAGCGAATTTGGTATAATAAAAACTCCCCTAAAAATATACTATCAGGGTGGGATTTCATAGCTTTTTGACTCTCAAATATCACCTCTTTATAATTTTGCCGTTCATAATTTCTTTTGACTAGGAGATAGATCCCCATATCGCCATTTTCATTATAGGTGATTGGCTCTTTATTTAGATCCAAGGCACCGACGCTTGGGCGAAGTAAATTTGGATATTTGATAGGAAACTCAATCCCATTAATATAACTTGTATCTAGCTCATTTAACTGCTTATTTATATTGATTGTAAAGTGCTTAGAGCGATTAGATTTATTGGCTTTAGAGTTTTGTGAGTCAAAAAGTCTATTATTAGCATTAAATATTCTAGAAGTGATTTTAGGCTCAATTATTACCACAAATCCATCATCTAAAGGATGAAAGCTAATCTTAGCAAATGGCAAATCTTGGTTTTTTAAATTCTGATTTAATTTAGTAAATACCTTACAACTATATATCTTATTCTCTTCGCTATTACGCTCATCACATATCATCTCCTTATCATCTTGAAGATGTATTATATAGTAGGGATTGCCACTATGCTTTCCACTATTAATGCTAAATGTAAAGGCATTTAAACAAGAGCAAAAAAATATGAAAAAAACTAAATATCTCATAACTTTAATTATATCATAAATAAATTGAGCTTAGACTCGAGCGTGGGCTGATTTTTAAATCATTTAAATTTATAAAATTTCCCTTTTGGTATTTTTCTACACCAGCCCTTGCTATCATAACTGCGTTATCGCTACAAAACTCCATAGGAGCAAGGAGCAAACTCATATCAAATTTATCACAAATCTCAAGCAATCTACCTCTTAAATATTTATTTGCACTCGCTCCACCTACAACGCCTAAGCTACTAAATTTTCTTTGATTACAAATCTTACTAAGCTTATCTATTATATGCTCACAAGCAGCCCTTTGAAACCCAAATGCTATATCAGCAAAATCCTTATTGCCATTTATTAAGCTTTTTTCTATCTCTATTCTAACTTGATTTTTCAACCCAGAAAAGCTATATTCCAAACGGCTATCCCCCTTTAATGGAATAGTAAATTTATATCTATCTTTAGTGGATTTTGTAGCTAAATTCTCTATAGCCACCCCACCAGGATAGCCAAGCCCCATCATCTTAGCCACCTTATCAAAGCTCTCGCCAAAACTATCATCGCTAGTTTCTACAAGCACAGCGATATCGCCATTTTCATTGATATCTAAAACCATAGTATGACCACCACTTACTAAAAGCACTCCAAGAGGCAGCCTTACAGGAGAGTTTAAAAATAGCGAGTATATATGACCAACTAGGTGATTTATCTCAATAAGCGGTAGCTTCAAAGCGATGCTTAAAGCCTTCGCCACGCTAACACCGCTAACAAGGCTAACGCTAAGCCCTGGGCTATTTGTTACAGCAATGGCTTTAACATCCTTAAAATATGGCTTAATCTCTTTAATTAAATTTGGTAAAGCAGCAGTATGAAGTCTTGCAGCTAATTCAGGAACCACACCGCCATATTTGCTATGTTCTAACTCTTGGGTTATCTTTTTATGATAAATAAGATCTAAATTCAACCCCATAAGCGCTATAGAGCTATCATCACAGCTACTTTCAATCCCTAATATCACTTAGCAAACTCCACTAAAATCATACCAATAAATTTATCTTTACCATCGCACATTTCATAGAATTCAACCCTATAAATTTGCTCCTTTTTATCCATTGAAAAGCGTGATTTTATCATATCTTTGGTTATTTTAATACCGCTTTCATCTGATATAGTGGTGCCATATCCGATTATATTTGCCCTTACTCCATCTTTTGGCATAATCATAAAACTACTATCGACTACAATTTTTTGACCAAGTTTAACAAATTTAGGCTCATCATCATCAATTCTAATGCCAATCTCATCAATCAAATTTGAGTATTCAAAAAACTCAGGAGTAAATCTAGTGATAATATTATTGCCATAGTGGATATTATAAATACCTTGAGTTTTTGTAAGTGCTACAAGAGCATTATCACAATCAAAATCAAGCTTACCATCGCTAGAAAGCGGGATATATCCTAGCCTAGATTTTGGCAAATAAAATAGAAATTTACCGCACACAAGCACGGATAAATCCTCATCTAAGGCCTTTTTAACTCCTTGTGGGGTTAGCTCAAAATCGCGTTTAAACTCTATCCCAGCTAACTTTAAATACTCCTCAACTGCGATTAAATGATAATATACCCTCTCATTAATTGGCAAGCTCTTACTAGCCTCATTTGCATATGCGGATTTGCCATTTTTTATCGCAAAATATGATAAGCTCTTTAACATCTCTTTATCCCCATCAGAGGTGCGGGTGTTGCGAAGATGATACTTATGCTTAGGGTCTAAAATCTTGCTATTTAATCTATCTACTACTTTATTGGCATTTTGTTCTAAATCGCCATATAACGCACCATCAAGGGTAGATTGATCGATAATAACTATATTTCCCCAGCGATTTGGATTCATCATTTGGTTTATATATTTTGGGCGATAAAATCCACTTCCATCATGTAAATTCACAAGCATACTAATATTTGGTTGTAAGACTAAGGATTTAATCTGCTCTACAACATCTTTTTCTGGATCTTTATCTGAAATTTTATCAAATTTTCTATTCATATCCCCATTTACACCGCGAGATTTTTTCAAAATACTTGGCATATTTAAATTTGGGACTACATATAAAGAGCCAGATATAATCTCATATTTTCTAGCAAGTAAATTCGCTGACATAAAACCACCTGGCTCATCGCCTTGAATTCCGCCAGTTACAAGCACGGTATTATTATCATCAACCCCAAGTTTTATCAAAGAAAACTCGCCATAAGCATAACTAGAAAAGATAAAAATGGTCAAAAATATAGTAAGATTACGCAATACAATTTCCTTATAATTTTCTCATAATTTTAATAATTTTTTGTTAAGAATTGGTAAAATCTAGGTATTATATCTAATTTTGATATAATCTTTTACCTTTTTATTTATCTCAACTACGCTCTCTAAGCTATCTAATCTAAAGCTACTAAATTTATCCAAAGCATCAAAAATCGCATCGCTAATGGAGTTAAATTTAACCTTCTTACTCAAAAATCCAGCCACAATCTCATCATTAGCCGCATTTATAATAGCACCAATTTTAGGATTTTTTAATAACTCATCTTTTAGGCTAAATGCCCTATATCTATCTAAATCAACCAGTTCAAAAGTTATATTTTGTAAGGCTTGAATATCTAAATTCTCAATTATCCTTTGATTGCCAAGACCAATGGCATGAGCTATGGCTAATCTCATATCTGGCTTTGAGATATGAGCTGTCGTGGAGCCATCTTTGAACTCGATTAATGCGTGGATTAGAGATTTTGTCTCTATATAGGCGTCTATATTTTTACATCCATAAAGCCAAAATGCCTCAATAACCTCAAATAGCTTATTTACCATCGTGGCACTATCGATGGTAATCTTTGCCCCCATATTCCAATTTGGGTGCTTTAGGGCATCTTCTACACTTACATCTTTTAAGGTAGTAATATCGCGATTATAAAACGCCCCACCACTTGCTGTGATAATCAATCTATGGATTTTAGGGCGATCTTTTAATAGAAATTTAAGCCCAAAATGCTCACTATCAATTGGAGTGATTTTTGCACAATCTAAAAATTGCCCACCTACTACAAGGCTCTCTTTATTTGCTAAGGCTAAATCAAATCCAAGCTTTAAAGCTAGCACACTAGGAGTTAATCCATCAAATCCTACAAAAGCATTTATAAGCTTTGTGCTTCCAATTTCATCACTACACGCTTTTAAAAAGCTCTCTATTCCATCATTTTTGCTAAAGACAAATTTATGATTAACCAAAGGTTTTAAGCTATCATCATCTATATATACTAATTTTGGAGCAAACTCTTTAATTTGCGAATTTAAAACCTTTAAATTACTTTTACAAGCTAAGGCTTCTACTTTTAAATTATGCTCTCTAGCTAATCTCAAAGCATTTAAACCAATACTCCCGCTACTACCAAGAACTATCATATAAGCACCATATACATCGCTAAAACGCCAAATAAATATCCATCAATTCTATCTAAAATTCCACCTTGCTCTCCAAGTAGCACTCCGCTATCTTTAACGCCAGCTAAACGCTTTAAATAGCTCTCAAACAGATCGCCAAATATACCAAAAATCACAACCCCAACACTACATAAAACAACGATAATAAAAGCAATATCCATTAAAAATAGCCCAGATATTATCCCAAAAATCACCCCTATAATCAATCCGCCACATACCCCTTCAAGCGTCTTATTTGGGCTTGATGGGCTAAAGCTTCTCTTACCAAAAAATTTTCCCACAAAATACGCCCCACTATCACTAGCAATAATAGTAAAAATCAGCCAAAATAACGCCGAAACACCATAACTTTGATATATTGCAAATAGTATAAAAATAGGCGCAACTGGATAGATAAAAGGCAAAATAAGCTTTAAATTCTCATTTTTAGAATATGCTAAAACACTAGCTACCACAACTAAATTTAAGATAATAATCTTAAAAACATCTTGTATCCCACCAACAAATGGAAGCAAGGTAAAAAACACCACCGCAATCACAACTATAGACTTTTGTTTAAGATTATAAAGATTTAAGCTCTCTAGCACCGCTAAAGCTAAAATAGCACCAAAAATTATGAAATTGAGCCAAAAAATATCTAGCACCGCTATAACCAAAAACGCCACAAATAAGGCTATGCCAACCATAATTCTATTTCTCATAAAACCTTCCTTAAAAGCTGTGATTTTATCTAATTTTAGCTAAAATTAAACCAAATTTATTCTATAAATTTAAAAACACTTTGACGCTTATTATGTAGATCAAAATATTTTATCTCCACCTTTCCAGCCATATTTGGCAACCTACACTGCAACGCCCATTGACGCACCACTCTATCTAAAGGGTTTTTTATCCCATCTATACGGCAACTATCTATAATCTGCCCTTCAAAGCTTACTTGAACGCTATTTGTATCACTTCCATATATATAAGCCCCCATTGCTCCACGCTTTGCGACCACTATATCAATCTTAGAGATACTCCCTGCGTTTAAAACCACACAAAAAATCGCTAAAATAAAAATTCTCATCTCACACCACTATATCAAGCTTTTGAAATTTAACATCTTCGCTATCATCATCTACCTCATCATCGCTGCGTTTACGCTTATGATTTTGCTCGTTTAAATCCTCTTTTTGCGTCTGCTTTTCATGCTCATTTTCTGGATCAATTTTATAGGTCTCTTCAGTGGGGCGAACCTCTTCTACCTCTTTTTTCTTTTCAGCCGAAGCTGCGGCATTCATCGCCATTTGCATATCTAATTTTGATTGGAAATCACTTTGAACTGAAGCTGCTGCGGGAGTATTTTGATTGACATAAATCGCATTTGAGATGGGGCTGATTGCCATAATTTTCCTTTTTATTTTGCATATTTTACCAAGTAAATCGGCAAATTTAATAATATTTGCAAATTTAAACAATAAATATAGCTATTAATTAATAAAAAAATGTTAATATTTATGCCAACTCATTAAAAGGAAAAATATGAAAATAGTATGTTTAGATGCTAATACCTTGGGTAATGATGTGGATTTAAAGAGCATATTTGGCAAATTTGGGGAGTTTATCAGCTATGATATGACTGATGAAAATCAGACTATAGATAGACTTCAAGGTGCTGATATTGTGCTGACAAATAAGGTTTTAATCACAAAAGATGTAATTGCAAAAACAAATTTAAAATTAATTTGCGTTACGGCAACTGGTGTAAATAATATAGATTTAGAAGCGGCTAAAAATGCAAATATAGTAGTAAAAAATGTCGCTGGCTACTCCACTAATAGCGTAGTCCAACAAACTTTTGCTAATATTTTAGCCATTAGAAATAGCACAAGCTACTATGAAAATTATGGTAAAAGTAGCGATGGCTGGGCTAAAAGTCCGATATTTGTAAATTTAGATAGACCAATATTTGAGCTTAGTAATAAGAAATTTTGCGTTGTTGGTCTTGGAACGATTGGTCTTGAAGTGGCTAAGGTAGCACAAGCCTTTGGTTGTGAAGTCTGCTACTACTCAACAAGCAATAATAACTCAAATCCAAATTTCAAAAGAGTTAGCTTTGAAGAGGTTTTAAAATGCGATATAATCAGCATTCACGCACCACTTAATGAGAATACAAAAAATCTTTTTAATGCTAAGGCTTTAGATGAGTTAAAAGATGGAGCAATGCTCGTAAATAGCGGTCGTGGCGGGATCGTTGATGAGGAAAAAATCGCAAATTTAATCGATGAGCGTAAGATTTATTTTATCACTGATGTGCTTGAAAAAGAGCCAATTAGAGCTAATCACCCTTTATTAAAAGTCAAAAATAAAGATAGATTGATGATTACTCCGCATATTGCTTGGGCTAGTGTGGAGGCTAGAAAAAAACTAATTGAGCTAAGTGCTAAAAATATAGAAGATTTCTTAAAGGGGTGAAAATGGCTGATGAGCATAGCTTTGATATAAGTGCAAGTGTCAATATGATGGAGGTCAAAAATGCCCTCGAAACGGCTAAAAAAGAGGTGGCTAATAGATTTGACTTTAAGGGTTTAAAGGCTGAAATTGAGCTAAATGAAAAGGATAAAACCATAACTCTCATTAGCTCAAGCGATTCTAAAATTGAAGCGTTAAAAGATATTGTAATAAGCAAACTTATAAAGCGAGAAATTCCGCCAGTTGCACTAAGCCAAAAGAGCGTAGAAAACGCAAGTGGTGGTAATATTAAATCTATTTTAAAGCTAAATGATACCCTTGATAGCGATAACGCTAAAAAGATCACAAAAGCCATAAAAGATTCTAAAATCAAAGTAAATGCGTCTATTAGAGGTGATGAGATTAGGGTTGTTAGCAAATCAATTGATGAGTTACAAAATACAATTAAGCTTGTAAAAGAGCTAAATTTAGAGCTTCCACTAAGCTTTAAAAATCTAAAATAAAGGAGTAAATAATGAAATTTAAAAAACTTTTCTTAGCATTTTCTTTGCTACTTGCTGTTGGTGCAAACGCAATTACTGAAGGCAAAGAGTATATAAAACTACCAAAACAGGCTGAATTTAATAATGCACAAAATAGCGTTATTGAGATCTTTAGCTATGGGTGCATTCACTGCTATAATCACTTCAAAAATGGCACGCTTAAATTTGTATCTGAAATGTTACCAGATCTTAAATATGATGAGTGGCAAGTGCATCAAATGGGTGTATTTGGCTTTGAGATGAGCGATGTTTTAGGCTATGCTAAAAGCCTAGATGAGAAAAATGGTGTAAGCACTCTAAGTGCAAAATCAAATTTTCACCAAGTTTTAAAAGGCTTTTTTGAAGATGCTTTTGTAAATAAAAAATCATATAAAAATGGCGAAGAATTCTATCAAAGAGCCGCAAGTATCCTAAAAGCAAATGGCGTCCAAAATACTAGTGTAAAAGCCATAATAGACTACGCTAACTCAAAAGATGGCAAAGCCTATGCCAAGCTAACCTCTCAAGCTCTAGAAGTGGCTAAAATCAGTGGAACTCCAGGCTTTGTAGTAAATGGCAAATACTTAATCAATATCGAATATGTAAATAGCCAAGAGGAGCTAGTAGAGATAATCTCTGAAATAATCAAGCTAAAATAGTATTAAATTTTTAAATCTCTGCTATAATTTGCAGTTTAAATAAATTTAAAGAGTTATAGCAGATGAAATCTCTATTTTTAATCCAAAATTTAGCTATCAAATATGCTAAATTTTCTCTAAATAAATCCTTAAAATCTCAACTAAATTTAGATCTTTTACCAAATTACCAGACCAAAACCCCAGACCCAAATATAAACTATATGCTATATGCTCATGTGCCATTTTGCCATACTTTTTGTCCATATTGCTCATTTCACAAATACGCTTATGATGAGAGCTTGGCTAAGGAGTATTTTAAAAATTTGCGTTTAGAGATGGAGCAAATTTATAAATTAGGATACAAATTCAACTCTATGTATGTAGGTGGCGGGACAACTTTAATAAACGAAAGTGAGCTTATAAAAACACTTGAGCTAGCCAAAAAGCTATTTAATATAGATGAAATTTCATGCGAAAGCGACCCAAATCACATTGAAATTCAAAATCTCAATCGTTTTAAAGGGTTAATTAAGCGTCTAAGTATTGGGGTGCAAAGCTTTAATGATGAGATTTTAAAAAAAGTTGGAAGGTATGATAAATTTGGCTCAAGCCAAACTCTAATCACAAAGCTAAAAAACGCTATTAATGTATTGCCAATTACTAGCATTGATCTGATATTTAACTTCCCAAATCAAACAAAAGATATGTTAATTAATGATATAAATTTAGCCAAAAGCATTGACGCAGACCAAATCACATTCTACCCACTGATGAAATCTAGTCTTACAAAAGACAAAATCGCCTCTGCTCTTGGCGTAAGCAAAAATGACAATGAGTATGAGTTTTACACCATTATAGAAGAGAGTTTTAAAGATTATTATAAGAGTAATGCGTGGTCATATGCTAAAAAGAAATTAGCCTTAAATGATGAGTATGTCAGCTCAAAGCACGAGTATCTAGGGATAGGAAGTGGTGGATTTAGCTTTCTTAATGGGGAGCTTTTTATAAATGCTTTTAACCTAAATGAGTATAATAGCAAAATTCAAAACCACCAAAGCTCCATAATCGCAAATTGTAAATTTAATAAAAAAGAGCGGATAAAATACCTATTTTTAACTGAAATTTTTAGCGGTTTTATCGATATTTCAAAATTTAATCAAACAAACAATACAGATCTTTTAAAAATGCTAAATATAGAATTAAAATTATTAAAACTAATTAAAGCTATTAAAATTCAAAATAATATAATCCAATCAACCCAATTTGGCAGATATTTGTGGCTTAGCTTGATGAAGGAGTTTTACACTGGAATGGATAGAGTAAGAGCTATTTTCAAAGATGATAGCAAGATCAAAAATAGCTCTAAAATAAATATAATGAAAACACAAATTTAAGACTATTTTTGGATATATTTTATATTTGCTTTTGCCTTTAACTTGTTAAAATAATCCATCATAGCAGCCTCTCTTTCTTGCTCTATCATCGCATTTACCACGGATTGTTCCACAGCTTCAAATGGCGGTAAAACTGATCCGTTTTTAGATATGATATAAAATCTCTCTAACCCAACAGGGCTTTCTAAAATAGGAGTAAATTCGCCATTTTGAGTGTTATTAAAGATATATATAAGATTTGGAGCGATCTTAGATGAGCTTAAATTTAAATGCTCCTTTTTCACCCCTTTAATATCTGCTTTATAATCCTTAGCTTGTAAATTTAACGCTTCATTATCATTAGAGATATAGCGAATCAAGCTAATACTATCAAAACGCAAAAACATCCCCGCATTATTCTCATAAAATCTCCTAGCGTTTTGTGGGGTGATATTTTGGTTTGGAGCATTTAAAATACTCGCATAAAGCTTCTCTTTTTTTATCGAAATTTGCATATCCTCTCTAAGCTGCTCATCGCTCGTGCCTCTTGATTTTACCACAGATTTAAAGCTATTAACACTCATATTATTAGCTGCGGCTAATTGAGCAATTTTTTGATCTATTTCAAATTCGCTCACGGTGATATTTAATTTTTTTACTTGAGCTAGTTCTAATTTATCTCTTATTAATAAATTTAACGCCTCATCTTTATTTAATTTTGTTTTATTCATCACGCTATTTAGCTCATAGGTAGTAATTGGCTCATTATCCACAGTCGCAACTAGCCCACCTACATATCTAGCACTAGCATTAAGGGCTAAAAATAGCAAAGCAAAAATTAAATTTTTTATCATAATCAAACCTTTATTAAAGCAAATTTGAGCTAAAATTATATCCAAATTTCAATAAATAATAGGATAATCATAATGATAACTACAAGATTTGCTCCATCTCCAACTGGATTTTTACACATTGGCGGACTTAGAACGGCACTATATAACTATCTTTACGCTCGTAAAAATGGTGGCAAATTTCTTCTTCGCATTGAAGATACCGATCTTAAGCGAAACTCGCAAGAGGCTACAATCGCTATTAGAGAGGCGTTTAATTGGTGTGGGCTAGATTATGATGGAAGCGTAGAGTATCAATCAAAAAGATTTGATATTTATAAAAAATATATTAATCAACTATTAGAAAGTGGCAAAGCCTATAAATGCTACACAACTCAAGATGAGTTAGCAAAGATGAGAGCTGATGCTGAAGCTAAGAAATTAAGACCAAAATATGATGGAAGATATAGAGATTTTACTGGCACTCCACCACAAGGAATTGAGCCTGTAATTCGTATAAAGGCTCCGCTTGATGGAGTGATTGAGTTTAAAGATGGAGTTAAAGGGGATATTAAATTTAATTGTAGCGATATACTAGATGATTTTATCATCGCTAGAAGTGATGGGTCGCCTACATATAATTTTTGTGTAGTTATAGATGATGCACTTATGGGGGTTTCGCATATCATTAGGGGGGACGATCATCTAAGCAACACTCCAAAGCAAATTATCTTATATGAGGCTCTTGGGTTTGAAATTCCGCAGTTTTTCCATGTGGCTATGATAAATGGAAGTGATGGGGCTAAACTAAGCAAAAGGCACGGGGCTACTGATGTTATGGAGTATAAAAATATGGGTTATTTGCCTGAAGCACTTTTAAATTTCCTTGTGCGTTTAGGCTGGAGCCACGGCGATGATGAGATATTTAGCTTACACCAAATGATAGAGCTATTTGACCCATATAATCTTAGCAAATCAGCCTCTACATACAATCAATCAAAATTAGAGTGGCTAAATGCGCACTATATAAAATCATTGCCATTTGAGAGACTTGCAGATGATATGCTATATTTTGGGATAGATTTTAGAGCTATTAATAAAGGTCAAATGCTCCTAGATTTGCTAAGGGAGCGTTCAAAAACTCTCTTAGAACTAAAAGCTTCGGCTCTTGCTATCATCAATCAACCAACAGATTATGACCAAAATGCTGTGAAAAAATTTATAAATGATGATAATAAATTACTTTTAAGCCAATTTGCTGATTTTATTAAAAGCCAAGAGATGGACGCTAAGGCTATAGAAGAGATGGTAAATGAATTTTTAGCCAAAAAAGAGAGAAAATTAAAAGATCTAGCCCAGCCAATCAGAATCGCAATAACAGGCGGTGCAGTAAGCCCTAGTATATTTGAAGTTATTGAATTTATCGGACTCGATGAGTTAAAATTAAGAATACAAAACTTCCTAAAATCACTATAGACAAAGCTAGAGTTAAAAGCTCTAGCTTTTTAAAAATAGCCAAATTTACCGCTTAATTTACAAAAAGTAACACCTAAATAATAAAATTTATCTATTATTAAAGTATTTACCTCCTATCAAATAAATTTAGGTTATAATTAAATATTATTTAAAAATTTAAAGTTAAATTTAAGGAAATACCATGAGTTTAAAGCAAAAAGCTCTTGACTATCATATAGGTGGCAAGATAGAAATCAATGTCAAAAAACCTTGCGTTAGCGCTGAAGATTTAAGCCTTGCATACTCTCCAGGCGTAGCTGAGCCTTGCATGGAGATAAATAACGATAACGAACTATCCTATAAATACACAAACAAAGGCAACCTAGTAGCAGTAATCACCGATAGCACGGCGGTTTTAGGCCTTGGCGATATCGGTGCAGTAGCTGGAAAGCCTGTGATGGAGGGCAAATCTGTTTTGTTTAAAAAATTTGCCAATGTAGATGCTTTTGATATTGAACTTGGTGAGAAAGACCCAGATAAAATAGTTGAAATCTGCAAAGCCCTAGCCCCAACTTTTGGCGGTATAAATTTAGAAGATATAGCTGCGCCAAAGTGCTTTTATATAGAAAAAAAGCTCCAAGAGAGCGTAAATATCCCAGTTATGCACGATGATCAGCACGGCACTGCCATCATCACTACTGCTGGCTTGCTTAATGCTTTAGAGATAAATCGAAAAGATATATCTAAGATTAAAGTTGTAGTAAGCGGTAGCGGAGCAGCCGGAATAGCGTGTGCGAAAATGTATCAAAGCGTAGGGGTTAAAAATATAATTATGTGCGATAGCAAGGGGGTTATACACTCAAAAAGAGATGATTTAACCGAGCAAAAAAGGGAATTTGCCATAGATACAGATGCTAGAACTTTAAGCGACGCATTAAGGGGTGCTGATATGTTTTTAGGTCTTTCAAAAGCCAAACTTCTAAACCAAGATATGGTAAAAAGCATGGCTAGTAACCCAATCATATTTGCTCTAGCTAATCCAGAACCTGAAATTAGACCAGAAGTAGCCTATGCGATAAGAGATGATATTATAATAGGCACAGGAAGAAGCGACTACCCAAATCAGGTAAATAATGTCTTAGGCTTTCCATTTATCTTTCGTGGAGCGCTCGATGTAAGGGCTACTAAAATAACTGAAAATATGAAAATTGCCGCCGCACAAGCCCTAGCTAAACTAGCTAAAGAGAGCGTTCCTAGCGAAGTTTGCAAAGCCTATAATGTAAGCGAAATTAAATTTGGCAAAGATTATATAATCCCAAAACCATTTGATCCTAGAGTTTTATTCACAGTTGCTCCAGCTGTAGCAAAAGCTGCCGTAGAAGATGGGGTGGCATTGGTAAAAGAGTTTGATGAGACCTCTTACATACAAAAGCTTAAAAAATTATTTTAATTAAAAAATTAATAATAGCCATCTAAATTTGATGGCTATACTCAAAATAAAATCAAATTTATACAATTTAAATTACTAATTTATAGCTATTTATCAGCTTTAATTTAGTAAATTAATAGCGTTTAAATAACTGATATTTTAGACTTTAAATTTGCTAATAAATTTAAATCTTTTTATCGCCTATATAATAGCCAAAAAGCTCACTTGAGCCATCTTTTTTCATTAAAATTACTGGGTATTTCTCTGGTGCTCCTTGCTCCATTCCAGGACTTCCCATAGGCATACCAGGGGCTGAAATTCCTATCACACCACTGGGTTTATTTTCTAGTAGCCAAGCCACAGCACTACTAGGCACATGACCCTCAATAGCATAGCCATCGATAACTCCAGTATGACAGCTTTGATACTGAGATTTGATACCTAGACTCTCTTTGATTTTCATAAAATCCTCTTTAGCATAAGAGTTGATTTTATAGCCATTTTTCTCCATATAGCTCTCCCAAAGCTCACAACAACCACATGATGGCGACTTATAAACATGAATTAATCTCTCTTGAGCAAACAAAGGTAAAACCAAAGCAAGAGCAAAAATATACTTTTTCACTATTTTTCCTTTTAGATTTTTTATCTTTATAATAATACTTTTTTATAATAAACAGATACTAAAGCTATTTTAAACCCAAATTCTAAGCGGTTTTGGGTAAAATTTATCCTTATCATCTATTAAATTTATATCATTTTGATTATTTGGCATCAATCTAGTGTAAATTTGATCTATGATTATAGTTTTACCATCGTTTGTTTGGAGTGCGAATTTATTATTTGATAGCTTTTTGATTATCTCCACGCCTAGATCTTTTAGGGATTTTATCTCGATTTGCCCTGTGATTTTATCTTGGATTTTAGCTGCGCTCACCACCAAATCTATATCTTGATTTAGCTCTATTGAAGTGGCGAATTTAGCATTTAAATTTAGCTCTACATCAAAAGCCTTACCGCTATCTTTATAAAGCTCATTTACGATTATCTCCCTTCCGCTGTTAAATTTAAGGGTAAATGTGCCATTTTTATTAATTCTTATAGCTGTTAATGCGTCTGTGTCTTTAAGCATATTTGCGGTATTTACTCTATCTTTTTCAAAGCTATCTTTAACTTTTTGTAGATTTTCTAAGGTGAAGTTAAGTCCGGTCGCAGAGCTAAATTCACGCTCTATAGACAGCATAACGCTAGATTTTACATTTTGATACTTTGCCTTTGTTTCATCATCAAATTCATTTATATAATCATCTCTATTTTTAAGCTCGCTCATATAATCATTATATAAATTCATAAATCTCGTGTATTGTTGATTTTGATAAGAGTTTTTATCGCTATCTCGCCAATAGTACTCTTTGGTTGTTGTATCAAATACATTATTAAAGCCAAAATTTGTAGTATGCGGATAACTCGATAACTCTTCTAATCTATAACTCCCATCAACCCCTTGCTTAGCATAAGCAATCCCAAGTAATCCATTAAAAGCTCCCAAATTTGAATTTATATCTATCCAGCCATCTTCATCAGCTAGTTTTGAAAGCTCGTTTAAGTCATTTTGAGTAAGGCTCTCATATCTTACTTCAGGCTTAAAAATAGAGTATGGATTGTAATCTTTTAGCAATTCTAAAGAGCGTTCATAGCCTTCTATTGTTCCATAATTATCTTTTTGAGCTTCAAGTTTTTTTAAGGCATTGCTCTTGCTATCTATAAAATCTTTTAAATTTATACTATCAACTACTTCGCTAAGTTTTTTGATAATCTCATTTCCATCTTTATCATAAGTTCTTATTTTTAATTTATCAAAGTAGTCATCATTTTTATCTACAAATCCATTTCCATCACTATCAAATCTAAAAAGTTGTGAATTTGAGCTAAAGCTTCCAACTCCTAATCTATCATTATCTCCAGCTAAATCTAAAAATAGCTCTGCTTTACCAAATTTAGTATCAATTAAATTTGAGTTTGCGTAGGAGTTTAGGTAGTAGGAGTTTGGGATTAAGGGGTTTTGATTTGAGTAGTTATCAGCCTTATAATTCCCAGCATTTGGGCTAAATTTATTTGCGTAGCTGTAGCTTCTGCCAAAACCCAAAGAATGCCATACATCATAGCTTTGGTCAAGCTTTTTACCTAGCATAAAAGATGTCTGTTCTATTATCATATCATCAAGCATTTTTTGCATAAAATATGCTTCATCTTTTACTACGACTTTTTCATCTGTTGTATCATTTTTATTAAGTAAAAACATTTTATCAGCCAAGCTAATCTTTGAGAGCAAATTTATATCAGTATCTTTAGTGATAGCATAATATGCGTTAGTGCCTTCATAATACAATAAATTTTCATTGTCTGAGTATATAATATAATCTTTATATTTTTTGCTTGTTATTGGCTCATTGTTTTTGATACCGATATAGTTTTCGCTCTCATTTTCGCTAATTATATGAAAATTTCTATCAGTTTTATAAATATCGGCTCTTTTTTTAGATATTTCTTCATTTTGCTTTACAATGTCTGCATATTTGTCGAATTTGAAGTTAGTTAAATCTAAATTTGTTTGAAAAGATTTTATATCCATAGGTTATTCCTCTTTGATAACTAGGCTGATTGCTAAACGCAACCAGTCTAAAATATATTAGTATTCTCGAACATCAGCAATAATATAATTATCTGCAACATAAACCCTAAGCTGATTAGCATTAAAATTATTTTGCCCCATAAATAGATCGCCATATACTTTATTTATAAAGTTTATATCCACAACAAGGCTTGTATTTGGTTGAAAAACCGTATTATTGCTAATATCTGTTTTATTCATATCTGCAAACATACCAGTTGAAGCATTCCAAAAGAAATTAGATATCAAATGACTATTCTTTTTTTGATTATAGAATTCTACTGTTTGTTGCATTTTACTTCCGAAATCAATTTTTATACAACCGGAATTTCTTTCATTAATCCCAGTAAGATTTGGTCCAGACTGACAAGATACTTTATTATTTCTAGCTACCCTATGCTCATCTATATCAGCTGGGATAGAAAATCCTTGGTGGCTTCCACTTGCTCTTGAGCTAACTCCATCAAGCGTAGTCCAGCCTACTTCATAGTTTATTCCACTATTGTTAGCTTGTAGATAAACTTTAGTATTTAACGGTATAGCTTGTGGTGTTGATACTGTTTGAGTGCCACCAGTTACCAAGGTAAATGTTACGCTAAGCTTACCATAAGTATCAACAAATACTTTAAAATGCGGTTTGCCACCCATAAATTTTTGAGATCCACCAGCATTTCCTCTTTTTGTATTTATTCTATTGATTAAAACAAATTCATCATCGCTAGATGGATATTGTGTGAAATAAAACCAACCGCCGATGCTATTTAGGGCGTATTGCACTTGAGAATAGTAATCTTCATAGTTACATATCGATGCTTGTTGTGCTATATAATCGCAAGCATAATTTTCACTTTCAGATAAATTTGTTAGAAGTTCGCTTCTAGGCATTGTAGGGTCGTTTTGAACTTTATTATAAGCCAAATAAAATAAAAGTTGTCCGCCACTTGAAACGCTCGTAAGCTCATCTAAATTTGAATCAAATACAAACTGATCTATAGGAAGTGGGGTATAAGAGCGAACACTTAGCTTGGATCTGCTTGGCTTTTTAGTAGAAATTTTACTTAAAATCTCTTTTGGGTTATTTACTTTTTCAAAAGTAAAACTATCTGCTGAAAAAAGAGCAGAAACTAAAAAAATAGTTGCTAAAGCAATTTTTTTCATCAAATCTCCTTTTATTTAAAATATAATCCATAAATCGGCGATAAGAAAAATAGCTTAATATATTTTGATTTATTTTAGATATAATTCCCTACGCTAACACTCAAAAATTAAGCAAATTTAGGATATAATCCATATATTTAATCCAAATATTAAGCCATAAAGGCTACAAATCTCAGTCCTTAAAGACGCTGAAGATAACACACTAATAAAGGGTTTAAATATGCTATTTGGCAAGATTGATTATCTAAATTTGCTTCCATTTCATGTATTTTTAAAGCGCTACCCACTAAGCAATCAAACTAAAAAATCTATTGAATTCAAAAAAGGCACCCCAGCGAAATTATGCGAAGATCTAAGCAAAAGACGAATCGATGCCGCCATCATCTCAAGCATAGAGAGCAGAAATCCAAAATACACAAAACTAAATTTAGGAATATGCGCCAAAGGTGCAGTAAAATCTGTCTTAGCGCGTAAAAATAGCCCCAAAAAACTAGACCCAGCATCTAAGAGTTCAAATATGCTTGGTAAAATTTTGTCGCTTAATGGAGAGATAATAATAGGAGATGAAGCATTAAGACAATATATAAAAGATGGTGGGGATAAATTTTATGATATGGGTGAAATTTGGTATCAAAAAACGGGGCTACCTTTTGTTTTTGGACTATTTTGCTGTAATAAAAATCAAAATTTGTATAAAAAAATTATTAATCAATTCTTAAAGCAAAAAATAAAGATACCAAAATACATACTCAACGAATATTCAAAAAGTAGAAATATCGCTCCAAATATGATTTTATGGTATTTAGAACATATTAGCTATAATATAAAATTTAAGGAAAAACGAGCACTAAAAAAGTTTATTTCACTAGCAAAAAAGTATAATTTTCAGCCATAAAGTGAGTAAATTTGTAACAATACGGACAAAAAATATCCTAACTTTTTCTATATTAAGATTAAATTTAAGATAAATTAAATATAATCCAACTACAAACATTTTCACAATAGGAGTTACGATGTCAGTACATGAGTATATCAACCAAACACTTGAAAATATCAAAAAGTCAAGTCCTGGTCAAACAACATTTTTACAAGCCGCTACAGAGGTTTTACATACTTTAGAACCACTTTTAGAAAAAGAAAAAAAGTATCTTGATCACAAAATCATAGATCGTATTGTAATGCCTGAAAGAACTACGATGTTTAGAGTAACCTATATGAATGACAAAAACGAACCTTGCTCACACTTTGGGTATCGTGTAGAGTTTAACTCTGCTCTTGGCCCATATAAAGGCGGCTTGAGATTTCATCCATCAGTATGCTTAGATATAATCAAATTTCTTGGTTTTGAGCAAATCTTTAAAAATTCACTTACTGGACTTAATATGGGTGGCGGCAAAGGTGGTGCTAATTTCGACCCTAAAGGCAAAAGCGATGGCGAGATTATGAGATTTTGTCAAGCTTTTATGAATGAATTATATAAATTAATCGGCGATGTAAAAGATGTCCCAGCTGGCGATATTGGCGTTGGTGGTCGTGAGATCGGCTATATGTTTGGTCAATATAAAAAATTAACAAATCGCTTTGATGGTGCTTTGACTGGTAAAGGTCTAGACTGGGGCGGTAGCTTAGTAAGGGTAGAGGCTACTGGATATGGCTCAGTATATTTTGCTCAAGAGATGCTTAAAAAACAAAATAGCAGCCTAGAGGGCAAAAAATGCTCAATAAGTGGTGCTGGAAATGTGGCTATATACACAGCTCAAAAGCTATATCAACTTGGCGCACTTCCTATAACAGTAAGCGATTCAACTGGCTTTATATATGATAGCGAAGGTATAGATGTCGAGCTATTAAAACGCATTAAAGAGGTTGAAAGAAAAGGCCTTAGCGAATACGCAGCGGCTAAACCTAGTGCGAAATTCACTCCTGTTAGCGAGTATAAAGCTGGTACAAATGGGATTTGGAGTGTTCCATGTGATGCAGCATTCCCAAGTGCTACACAAAATGAGCTAAATTTAGAAGATATCAAAACTCTTTATAATAATGGTTGTAGATTAGTTTGTGAGGGCGCAAATATGCCTAGTACACTTGAGGCTATTGACTTTATGCTTAGCAAAAAAGATTTCTTATTTGGCCCTGCTAAGGCTGCAAATGCTGGTGGCGTGGCAACTAGTGGATTAGAAATGGCACAAAACGCAAGTATGCAAAAATGGACTTTCGATGAAGTAGATAGCAAACTTCACCGCATTATGACAAATATCTTTGAAGCTAGTTACGAAACTTCTGTTGAATTTGGCGTACCGGGCAACCTTGTTCTAGGAGCAAATATCGCAGGATTTAGAAAAGTCGCTGATGCGATGATCGATCAAGGATATGTATAATAGAATTTAGCCGGCTTAATGTCGGCTAGAATTTAATCAATTTAATTATTTTAATTTTACTCCACTACCCTTCTACTAATTATAGGACTAAGCTTAACTAAAATATCATAATTAATAGTCCCAAAAAACTCAGCCCAAATATCAGCATTATCTAATACACATATCCGCTCTCCACCATCAATTGAGCTAAAGCTATCCATAGACATTTTGCCTAAAATTGGATTTCCATTGGCTAATTTTAGCTCTCCATTGCCATTATATCGCAATAACCCATCGCCATAGCCAAGATCATATGTAGCGATATTCATATCATATTTAGCAGTAAATGCGCCACCATAACCTACACTTTGACCAGCATATAAGACTCTTGAGCTTACACGATCGGCATAAAGCTTTAAGACTTTTTTAAGCTCTAGGCTCTCATTAAACCCAAAATATCCAAATTGAGCCATACCAGCACGCACATACTCATCACCTATATCTGAGCTTCTCTCAATCGCAGCTGAGTTGTGAGAGTGAAATATAAGCTCGCCATCAAAAAATTCTTTAATCTTATCTTTAGCTTGTTTGAAATTCTCTTTTTGAACAAAGTAATCCCCACTATGCTCATCGCTAGCTCTAAAATGAGTAAAAGCACCCTTTAATATCAAATTTCGTTTTTTAATAATATTAATAGCAGTTTCAATCTCAGTAATGTCTATACCATTTCTATGCATTAAAGTATCGATGGCAAGATGAATTTGGCTATTTGGTCTTATCTTTTCTAAAGCCCTAAGCTCATTAATAGCATAGATAAACTCGCCATTCTCAGCACCAGTTGGTAAATGAGAAAGCACTATAATGCTCTTAAATAATCTAGATAGTTCCCTTGCTTCAAGCTCACTTTTAACACACGCTATTTCAATGCCAAATTCACTAGCGATCTTGCCCATTAGGAGCGCCCCATGACCATATGCGTTATCTTTTAAAACGGCGATAATTCGCTTTTTAGAGCCTACTTTTTTGGCTATTTGAGTTAAATTATGCTCATAAGCACTTTTTGAGAGTAAAATCTCAGACATTAAAGCTCAAATCAAATTTTTTATATATATGTGGTAGCATCTTTCTTACTGCATAATCATATGCGTAAAACTCTTTATATAAGGCTTTTAAGCTTGGCTCTTTACAAGCATCAAAGTCAAAGGCTGTGCTATTGCCTTGCTTTGGCACACTTGCATCTAAAACATCAAAAAATCTCCCCCTAGCGGCCAAAAACTCCTCAATTTGCTTTTTTACAAGCTCTTTTTCATCACTCATAGCTACTCCTCTACTAAAATTTTCATCTTATTATCAGCCACTTCTACATATAAGGTTTTATCCCCATCAAAATTATATGAGGCCGCTCTATATCTCTCATCAAAATTTACGCGATATATATTCTTGCCATCTATGTTTGGATATGGTGTTATATTGAAATTTTTAAATTCAATTATTTTGCTCTCATTTTTGCTAAATACTCTCTTTTTCATCTGCGTAAATTCTGCAATTTTCATACCATCAAAGCGGCGAAAATCATTATGATAAAAGCTTATATATCTATCCAAATCACTCTTAGTCCAAGCATCTTTCCACGCAAAAAGCTGGGCAAATATCACAGCTATATCAAGATTACTAGATTTTGGTTTACCATCTTCGCTTATTATCACGATAGCTGAATTATTTTGCACTATATCTTCAAAAGATTCTAAAATATCATTTTTCATAGCGATACAGCCTTTAGTCTCTAGCTCATTTTCCCTTACATCGCCCTCCATAGGATAGCCATGAATCCATATGCCATAGCCTGTTCTTTTGCGAAGTTTATCATATAAATTTGGGTAAGATAAGCTAAAAGCAACCGGCCCATAATATGTAGTAGGCGGAGTAAATCTGCGTGTTATATCATATACACCAACTGGGGTTTTCAGATCCCCTTCTAATAGCTTTTCGCCCATTAAACCAGTGATTATCTCGCTATTTTTAACCTCTTTTAATTTACCATCTTCATATTGATTTACAGATATATTCTTAGCAGTTTTATCAGCTACTATGATTAATCTGCTTTTATCATCGTGATAGCCATATTTTAGCTCTTTATTTTTTAAGCTATCGCTCCAATACTCCACACTTTGTAAGTTCTTCTCTATCTTATCTTGGACTGCTGATATGCCACCTTTAAGATATAACTCCTCTAACTCCCCACTAAATAAAGATGTTGATACTACTAATAAAAAGAGTAATTTTTTCACTATTTTAACCTTAATTAATTAAATATTTAAGCTTGAAATTATATCAAAATCGGTTGAAAATTAATTTAAATTCTTGTATAATTTAGCTCACTTCAATCAAAAAAGGATAAAATATGTTTAAATATTTATTTACCTCAACTCTAGTTGCACTTAGCGTAAATGCTCAAATTTTAATTACTAATTCATATATCAAAGATACCCCGCCAAATGCGAAAAATAGCGCCGCTTTTATGAGTATAGAAAATCAAGATTCAAAAGATATTGAGCTAATTTCAGCTAGTAGCAATATAAGCAAAGCTACCGAGCTTCACACTCATATCACAGAAGATGGCATGAAAAAGATGATTCAAATCCCAAGCATTAAGATACCAGCCAACTCTAAAGTTGAGCTAAAACCAGGTGGTTTGCATGTTATGTTTTTGGGCTTAAAAAGAGATATAAATGATGGAAATGTCGATTTAAATTTAACTTTTAGCGATGGCAAAACATATGAATTAAAAAATATCCCAGTTAAAAAAGTTATACCTATTAAAATGCATTAATTTGGAGCTAAGCTGTGTTTAATAATAAAAACATTCTAATAACCGGTGGAACGGGCAGTTTTGGCAAAAAATATACTAAAATTTTATTAGAAAATTACAAGCCAAATAAGATAATAATCTACTCACGAGATGAGTTAAAACAATATGAGATGGCTCAGGAATTTAATAGCCCATCCATGCGTTATTTCATCGGCGATGTAAGAGATGAGAGTAGATTAAACACTGCTATGAATGGGGTTGATTTTGTAATCCATGCCGCTGCTATGAAGCATGTGCCAATAGCTGAGTATAACCCAATGGAGTGTATAAAAACCAATATCCACGGCGCACAAAATGTCATAAATGCCGCCCTTAAAAATGGAGTAGAAAAGGTAATCGCACTAAGCACCGATAAAGCGTGTAATCCTGTAAATTTATATGGTGCTACCAAACTAGCTAGCGATAAGCTATTTATAGCGGCAAATAATATAGTAGGTCCAGGGCCAACTAGATTTAGCGTCGTTAGATATGGTAATGTCGTTGGCTCTAGAGGCTCGGTGGTGCCGCTATTTAAAAAATTAATAGCAAATGGGGCAAAAGAGCTGCCAATTACTGATGAGAGAATGACTAGATTTTGGATTACGCTTGAAGATGGGGTTAAATTTGTCCTTAAAAACTTTGCTAGAATGCAAGGTGGAGAGCTATTTATCCCTAAAATTCCATCTATGAAAATCACAGATTTAGCTGCCACTTTAGCGCCAAATTTGCCAATTAATATAATTGGCATTAGACCAGGAGAGAAGCTCCATGAGATGATGATAAGCGCTGATGATGCCTTGCATAGCTTGGAATTTAGCGATCACTATGTTATCACGCCTTCTATTAAATTCTATGATAAACAGGCTAATTTTGCTATTAATAAACTTGGAGAAAAAGGCTATAGAGTTAGTAGCGAATTTGAGTATCGCTCTGATAATAACACCCAGTGGCTAGATGATAAATCACTAAAAGAGATGATAGAGAAGATATAATCTATCTTCTTTTACAAAGCTCCACAATAAAAAATATTATGGTAGCAACTGCGATTATACTAGCTCCACTTGTTAGGTTAAAATAGTAGCTAAGTATCAATCCGCAAAATATAAAAATAGCTGATAAAATAGCTGATAAAATCATCATTATAGCCAAATTTGGGCTAAATTTCTCAGCTATATATGGCGGAATGCTAAGCAAAGCAATCACCAAAATCAGCCCCACAACCCTAATAGTACTAACCACGCAAAGTGCGATTAATGCGCTCATCAAATAGTATAAGAAGCTGACATTTACCCCACGAAGCTTAGCAAATTCACTATCAAAACAAAAAGCACAAATTTGAGTATAAAAAAGCAGTGCAAATAATACAAAAACAGTATCCAAAACACTCATAAATATAAGATCTTCTGTGCTTACAGCCAAAATAGAACCAAACAAATAGCTCATCAAATCAGCATTATACCCAGGGCTAAGATCTACAAAAATAATCCCAACAGCCATACCAAACGCCCAAATAGCACCAATTACGCTATCTATCCTATCACGATTTTGTCCGCTGATAAAGGCTATTAAAAGCCCTATAGCCACAGCAAATCCAGCCGCACCAAAAAGCGGAGAAGCACCTAAGAAAAATGCGATCCCTATCCCGCCATAAGCCCCATGAGCCACACCTCCAGCGATAAATGTCATCTTATTTATCACAATTAATGAGCCAATCACACCACAAGCTACGCTAACTAAAACTCCAGCCCATAAAGCATTTTGCATAAAACTAAAGCTTAAAATTTCCACTATCAATCCTTATGCGAAGCACAACCACAGCTATTAAGCGCTAGCTCAACATCACAAAAATGCGTATGATCCTTGCTAAGATGGCTTATAAAATCTCTATTATCTAAATTTGAAATATCATGAAGCACGACGCTACCGCTATTTATATAAGCGACCTTAGAAGCAAAATTAATAGCCATATTAATATCGTGACTGATGGCGATAACGCCGACATTTGCTTGATTTATCTCTTTTAATGCGGTGTAAATTTGAGCCTGACCTTGCGTATCTATACTAGCTGTTGGCTCATCTAGCATTAAAATTCTAGCCCCACTTACCAAAGCTCTTGCTATATATACTCTTTGTCTTTGCCCCCCACTTAATGCGCCAATGCCCCTAGAGCTAAACTCCCTCATACCGACCATATCCAAAGCCTGTATAGCCATATTTTTATCAGCTTTTGAGTAGAATTTAAATAGTCCACCACTTAGCCTTCCCATTAATACCACCTCCAAAACGCTCATCGGAAAGCTCTTATTTACCGGTATGTATTGCGGGACATAGCCTATTAGCTCTTTTGCTAATTTTGGCGACTTTGAATCTATGCTAATCTTGCCAGATTTAGGCTCTAAAATGCCAAGCATTAGACGCAAAAGGGTGCTTTTTCCACCGCCATTAGGGCCAATAATAGCTAAAAAATCTTTACTATCGTAGCTAAAATTTAAATTCTCAAATATATAGCCATCATCATAGCCAAAGCTTAAGTTTTCAATTTTGATTTTCATAAATGCACTTTTAAGATAAGCAATTTTACATTTCTCCTAGAAATTTGAGTTTAAAATTATATCTGATTTGACTTAAATTTATTTAAAGAAAAACTTGATAGAATTTAGTAAAATAATCCCAAGGTAGTATATATGCAAGATATTTGGAATAAAAAGTCCAAAACATATCCTAGGTTTAGCCCTATTATGCGTCCATTTGAGGCTGAATTTTTCGCCTTTTTAAATGAGTGTGGCGTGGATTTTAGCAGCAAGAGCGTTATAGATATAGGTGCTGGAACTGGAGTGTATAGCTTGCATTTAGCTAAAATGTGTAAAAGCGTTTTGGCATTAGATATTAGTGATGCGATGCTAGAGATTTTAATATTAAGTGCTAAAGAGCATAATATATCCAATATTCAAACCCTTAATGGCACGATAAATGATATTAAAAATAGTAAATTTGATATAGGATTTTTGACTATGTCCCCAGCACTTAAAAGCTATGAGAATTTTGAGATATTTTATAACCTTGCTAATAAGCATATATATATGAATTGGCTAAAGCCTAGAAGATCAAATTTATTAGAGCTTTTTATGGATTGTAAAGCTGATATGGCAACGCCTATGGCTATATTAGAGCAGTTTTTAATCTCTAAAAATATTAAATTTAAATCCAAAATCATAAATGAAAATAGAAGTGTAACAAGAAGCATAGACGATATGGTAGAAAATCTAGCTTGGCATTTAGAAATAAGCAGACAAAATTACACAAAAGATGAGATAAAAAATAAGATAAAAAACCTAGCAAATGGTGATGAAATCACTGAAAATATCACTACTTGCGTGAAAGTTATGGTATTTTGAAGGTAAATATTTTAAAATTTATAATGCTATTTTTCGCACTTGCGTGTCTATATTTTATTATAGAAACTGGTAGAGTTTTACTCAAAACAGAGGAGAGATTATATGATTTTGCCGAGCTTAAAAGGCTAAATCAAGAGCTATTTTTACAAATTGACCTACAAAGCATTCACACAACCATAGAAGAAAGCGAAGATAGCATTACCAAAATCAATGCAATATTAGATAAAATCAGCTCAAATTTTATCACCACAAAACTATTTTATAAGCTAGATCATATATTGTTTTTAGAGAATTTAAACGCCAAAATCAAAAAGCAAACCGATATAATCAGAAACTACTATGTAATCCGTCAAGATATATCTAAATGCTTAATAGAGCTAAATCAAAATTTATCAAAAACTACAAATATCAAAGAGATGAGTAATGCCTACGCGTTGCTGATGAACTCAAGATTTATAGATGAATTTGATAGAGATTCGTTTGATATATATCTAACTAAACTAATCGCTCAAGAGCAATCGCCATTTGATTATCAATTTTTAAGCATGATCCAACATGTCAATGATAATCTAATCACCATTCCAAATTTACAAATTCAAAATTATAATATGCATATTCAAAGACAAATTCAAGAGCTTATAAAAATCTCAATTGAGTATTTCAATTCTGCTTTATATGCTCTCATTGGTAGCTCGGCATTTTTACTTATCATAGTTATACTCGCAGTGGCTAAAAATGGGGTTTTAAACCTACAAAATAAAGAGAATAAACTCAAATTAAAACAGCTAAGACATCTAATTGATAGCAATCCAAATCAAGTAATAATCCTAGATAAATTCGGCAAAATCTCTAGCGTTAATAATGCATTTGTAAATGCCTCTAGCTTTAGTGCTCAAAGCATAATTGGCAAGGAGCTAAGCTCACTAAATATGAATATGCAAGGGATTGATATATTTGATGAAGTTAGCCAAAGTAAAGAGATCAAATGCTATGATGAGTTTGTCAGCAAATCAAATGATGGGATACTAATCTATGAAAATATAGTCGCAATCCCAATGCTAGATGAATTTAATGATATAAATGGCGCTATAATTTTAAAACAAGATATAACCAAAGAAAGACTGATAAAAAAAGAGCTAAATTTTAGAAATTCACAGCTTCAAGAAAGCTCAATTATAGATAATCTAACTGGATTAAAAAACCTCTCTGCACTAAATGACGCTATCAAAAATAATCAAGATGGTGTATTGATTTATATGATGATTACAGACTTTGCAAATTTAAGATTTTTTTATCGTTCAGACTTTATCGATATGATATTTATAGCCATTGCAAACTCTATAAAACTTGCCATTAGCACATATAAAATTGACGCTATAGCCTATAGAATGCAACTTGATGAGTTTTGCATATGGTATAAGGGCGATAATATCAAAAAAGATATAAAATATATTTTAGAGTATTTTAAATCCAAAAACATTACAATCCAAACAGATGGCGGATTTGAAATCTTACCAAATATCTCAATCACAATGGGTATAAGCTCTAACAGCGATAAACCAAATTTAACCAGACTAACCCAAGGCATTCTAGCCGCACAAGAAGCAAAAGAAAAAGAGCTAAGCTTTAGCTTTTACAACCATGATAATATAATAGAAAAAAGCTATCAAAAAAACGCCACAATAACAAGATTAATCCAATATGCATTAAATGAAAATAGAGTAATTGTCGAGTGTCAAGGGATTTTTGATATTAGAAATTCCAAGCCTACAATTAGCTCATATGAGATTTTAATCCGTATTTTAGACCAGCAAAATCAAATCCACTACCCAAATGAATTTTTAAGCGTAGCCAAGCTAACTTCGCTATATCTAGCACTTACAAAGCAAGTTATTAATAGAGCTTTTGAGCTATTAGAGAGATTTGGCGATAAAAAGAGATTTTCTATAAATCTCTCAAGTGTAGATATGCTAAATGAGCCGGTTAAAAATCTATTTTTACAAAAGCTTAGCCTATGCCAAAACCCGCAAAATCTCACTATAGAAATCTTAGAAAGCGAAGGCGTAGATGACTATAATGCTATAAATCCATTTATCCAAGAGATTAAAAATTATGGTTGCAAACTTAGCCTTGATGACTTTGGTAGTGGATACTCAAACTACTATAGAATGCTTGAATTAAATATAGATTATATCAAAATTGATGGCTCTATCATCTCTAAATTGCCATTTGATAAAAATGCCAAAAGTGTCGTAACAACCATTGTCGAATTTGCCAAAAGGCAAGGCTATGAGACCGTGGCTGAGTTTGTCTCTACTCCACAAATCTTAGACATTATCAAAGAAGTTGGTATAGACTACGCACAAGGCTACTTACTAGCTAGACCAGTATTGCCAAATAATATAGAATAATAGGAGTAAATTTGCATAATAATATAATAAATGGCGCAGTTAAATTTATGGAAGAAAACTTCATAGAGCATAAAGAGCTATTTGAACATCTAGGTAATAAGCAGACGCCACATACGCTATTTATCGGATGTTCTGACTCTAGAGTGGTGCCAAATTTAATCACCAACACCTTGCCAGGTGAGCTATTTGTCGTGCGAAATATCGCAAATATCGTCCCACAATATAGGCTAGTAGATGAGTTTTTAGCCACTACAGCGGCCATTGAGTATGCTATAAATACTTTAGGGATTAAAAATATAATAGTATGCGGTCATAGCAACTGCGGTGGCTGCGAAGCACTATATCAAAGCGATGATAAATTAAAGAGTACGCCAGTTGTTAAAAAGTGGCTTTTGATAATTGAGGATATTAAAAAAGAGGTTTTAAAAGATAAAGATATAACTCCAGCCAAAAGAGCTTGGGTAACTGAAAGGCTAAATATCATAAACTCACTCCAAAATATTATGACCTTCCCAGGCGTGATAGATAAGCTAAAAGCTAAAGAGTTAAAGCTATATGGCTGGCACTATATCATAGAAACTGGGGAATTATATAACTACGATGACGCTACAAAAAGCTTTAAACTATTAGAAAAGAGCATAGACTATGAAGAAATTTACTCTCAAATTTTTACTGATTTTTAATCTATTTTGTAATCTTTTATTAGCAAATCAGCTAAGTGATGTAAACAATAAGATTATATCGCTAAATTCGCAATTAACCATAATAAAAGAGCAAAATGCTAGCACAAACGATGAGATTTCAATCCTAGAAAATGAGAAAAATAGCCTAATCAAAAGCTTGCCAGCACTCATCACTAGTAGCAATGATTTTAATCAAACCCACATAAATTCATACATAAGAGCACTAAATGAGGAGTTAAAAAGATACCAAGCTAACTCTACTCACTTCATTCAAACGCAAATATCTCTAGCCTCTGCTAATTTAGATAAAATTTACTACTGGTCGCTATCACAAATATCTCAAGCTTTTAAAGATTATAGCAAAACCCCAGATGAGGCCATAATCGATGCCATAACTCAAATTCAAATCTCCAACTATCAAGAGTTAAAATCAATAAGCCAAGATCCAAATAGCCAAAATATCGCCAATGAGCTAACCACGCTTGAGATAAAGCGTCAAACATATAGCGAAATACTAAATTATTTAAAAGATAATTCTGAGCTTTTTGATAGCAATTTTGTGCTAACTAGCCTAAATTTACAAAATATAATCAACAAGATAAATATGGCTGTAAATTTACAATCCAAATCCATAAATATAGGCAAAATCACTATTATATCCTTAGTTTGTATATTTTTTATACTCTTACCAAGGGTGGCTTCGCTTTTACTTTATAGGATACTTATCGCTATCTTATCTCGATCAAGAAATGCAAATAATGAGCTCAAAGAGCAATTCGTAGCAGCCATCAAGCTACCTGTTGTGATATTTTTTATCATATATGCACTAAATTTATCTCTCATCATCGCCTACTATCCTTCCACCATAAGCATAGAGATGAAAAACTACTTTGATATTGCTTATAGCGTGGTTATAGCGTGGTTTGTGATAGGAGTACTTGATGGGTATGGGATTATCATCTTATCAAAAATCGCCCAAAAATCAGGTCGCAAAGAGGTGGTAAATCTCATAATTAAAGTCTTATATTTTATCGTAATTATCATTACAATTTTGGTAATTTTAAGCAAAATTGGCTTTGATATTAGCACGATTATCGCCTCTCTTGGTATTGGCGGACTAGCTGTGGCATTAGCAACAAAAGATATAATAGCCAACTTTTTTGCCTCTATTTTGCTTCTTTTTGATAGCTCATTTAGTCAAGGAGATTGGATTGTTTGTGGTGGGATTGAAGGAACGGTGGTTGAGATAGGGCTTAGAAAGACAACTATTAGAACATTTGACAATGCTTTAGTATTTGTGCCAAATTCCAAAATTATGAGCGAAAGTATCAAAAACTGGAATCGCAGAAAGATAGGCCGCCAGATCAAAATGCAAGTAGGTCTAAGCTACACAACTTCCAAACAAAGCATTCAAAACTGCATAAATGATATAAGAAATATGCTTTTAAACCACGAAGGAATCGCTAAAAGCGGTATAGATAGTGCCTTAAATAGCAATGACGCACGGATAAAATATCGCCAAAATATGGTCTCTGTAGATGACTTAGATGGGTATAAAAGTAATCTTTTTGTCGTGCTTGATGAATTTGGCGATAACTCCATAAATATCTTGATATACTGCTTTAGCAAAAGCGTGATTTGGGGCGAATACTTAGCCACCAAAGAGGATGTAATGCTTAAAATAATAGAGATAATAGAGCGATATGATGATGCGAGCTTTGCCTTCCCAAGCAGAAGTTTATATATAGAATCCATACCAGAAATTCAAATTCACAAAGGAGAAAAAAGTGTCTGATATATATGATGATGAACTAGATGAAAATCTCAATTACGATGATTACGAAGATAGCTACAAGGATAGATCTCGTAGCTACAACTATGATGAAAACGACTACTCATACGATGATGAGGACGAAGAGGATAGCTACGATATGGAGTAAGGCTATTTTATTAAATTTGAAATAGCCTTAAAGCTTGGGTGAGTGGCACTTTGGAGCAATTCAAAGGCTACCATCTCAATTGATTTTACCTTGGCTTCTTTTAAATTCAAATAGGCTAAAACCTTATTTTGCGGATCTCTACTTCCTATACACTCATCAACTAGCGTCACGCTAAAGCCGTTTTTGATAAGATCCAAAGCCGTTTGATACACGCAGATATGAGCCTCTACGCCGATTAAAATCACGCTTTTATAGCCTAAGATTTCATCTTTTATAGAGTTAAAAGCTGAGAATTCTAACTTATCAAATATCTTAGAGTTTATTAAATTTAGTATCTGCTCATCACTGTCGCCAAGACCTTTTTTATACTGCTCAGTAGCGATTATTTTTAATCCTAGCTCATTAGCTATTTTTAAGAATTTCACGCTATTAGCCACCAAATTTTCATCACTCATCACTCTTAAAAGCTTAGTTTGCATATCTATAACTACAACCACACTATCCATAATCTCTCCTTATAAATCTATATCTATCCCCACAGGGCAATGGTCGCTACCATCGATACTACCTAGTATAAAAGCGTCTTTTAGCTTATCTTTCAAATTTGAACTGATGAAAAAATAATCAATCCGCCAACCTACATTTTTAGCCCTTGAATTAAACCTATAGCTCCACCAAGAATACGCATCCTTCTTATCGCCATTTATAAACCTAAAAGTATCGATAAATCCAGCGTCTAAAACCCTATCTATCCACTCCCTTTCACATGGCAAAAATCCGCTTGTTTTAGAGTTAGCCTTTGGGTTTTTTAGATCAATTTCTCTGTGAGCGGTATTTACATCGCCACAAAATATCACCCCCTTACCATCACCAACCAAAGCCTTGATATAAGCTAGAAATTTATCATAAAAATCCATCTTATACGCTAGTCTCTCATCGCCTTGCTGACCATTTGGAAAATATATATTAAAAAGATGAATATTATCAAATCTATGCTCTAAAACCCTACCCTCATCATCATCAAAAAACTGCGATTTTAGATTAGTTGATTTTAAATTCGACAAGCTCATCACGCCTGAATACCCAGCCCTTTTGGCTGAATTTACAGATATATTTTCAAATCCTAGATTGTATATTTGAACTGGGATTTTATCCTCGCTTGCCTTTATCTCTTGAAGAGCTAGAAAATCTGGCTTATACTCACTAAGCCACGAAAAAGCATCTTTATTTATAACCGCCCTAAGTCCATTTACATTCCACGAAATCAGTTTCACATTTCACCCTTTTTTAATCCTATTATAATCCAAAATTTAAAATATTTTCCAATCATTAACTATATCTTTATCATAAAATTACAATCTAAGCTTATAATTCCAACTTTTATTTTAAAGGAAATTTAAATGAGCTCAAATAAATTTATCATATATTTTACACTATTTATCACGGCGTTAAATTATAAATTTTTCGAATTTGCTTTTAATAGCGTCCGCTTTACAGATAATGCCTTTTTATTACTATCTTTGCCGGTGCTATTTTTCTCTCTTGTAGTTTTCATTTTTAGCTTACTATTTTTACCATACATAACAAAAGCTTTAGCAATATTTTTAACCATCATTGGCGTTGTCGGAGCGTATTTTATGAATGCCTACTCAGTCATCATAGATAGCGAAATGATAAGAAACGCACTTCAAACGGACGCTAAAGAGGTAAAAGACCTATTAAATTTAAATATGATATTTTGGGTAGCCCTAGCTGCTGTAGCTATATTTTTAATAATCAAAGTAAAAATAACCAAAACAAATATACTAAAAGCCTTAAAATATAGAAGTTTGCTTTGTATTACTTCGCTCATACTTTTTGGCGTAATTTTTGCTAGTTTGAGTAAGGATTACATTCCATTTTTTAGAACTTACAATCAAATAAGATTTTACACAACCCCTTTTTATCCCTTATACTCAGCAAATAAATATATAAATTCCCTAGCGCCAAAGGCTGAATTTAAGGAGATTGGGCTTGATGCCTCAATGCAAACAGATCAAAAAATGCTATTTGTATTTGTAGCTGGAGAGACTGCTAGAGCAGCAAACTACTCATTAAATGGCTATGAAATAAACGATACAAATCCGTACTCCAAAGCAAATGAAATGCTAAGTTTTTCCAAATTTAGCTCTTGTGGGACTTCAACTGCTATAAGTTTGCCTTGTATGTTTTCAAATTTAAATAGAGATAATTTCTCAGTCAATGCCGCTTCAAATATGAGTAATGTGCTAGATGTCTTAAAAACTGCTGGAGTAAAAGTAAGCTGGATAGGAAATAACTCTGGATCGTGTAAAGGTATCTGTACGCGTTTAGATGATATTAAGGATTTTGGCGGTGATAGCTATGATGGAGTTATGCTACAAGAGATAAAAAGCCAAATTCAAAATGCTAAAGATAGTAGCCTAATAGTCGTCCATCTCCAAGGTAGCCACGGACCAACATATTTTAAAAGATATCCGAAAGAATTTGCTAAATTTAGCCCGACTTGCGATACAGCTACTTTGAAAAACTGCACCTATCAAGAGATAGTAAATACCTATGATAACACAATTTTATACACAGATTACATAATAAACCAAATAGTAGATATGCTAGAGCAAAGCGATATGCAAACTGGTTTATTCTATGTAAGCGACCACGGCGAGAGCCTTGGAGAAAATGGGGTTTATCTCCATGGAGCACCATACTTTTTAGCACCAGATTTTCAAACTAAAGTCCCTGCAATGCTATGGCTAGAAGATAAAAATCAGCTAGAAAATTTAAAAAATATAAAAGATAATAGCTTCTCACATGATAATATTTTTCACACTATTTTAGGATTTTTTGATATTCAAACAAGCATTTATGATAAAAACCTAGATATAATAAACTAAATAGGCAAAAATATGGAGTTATATAAAAGCATTGTATCTATGATTTTAGGAGAGAAAAAATCAGAAATTATAGAATTTATAGCTAATAATTTAGATGATGATAAGAGATTTAAATACACTATAAAAGAGCTATGCGATGAGCTAAATATCAGCAAACCAACAGCCATAGAGACTATAAATTTACTAACTCAAAAGCGTGTAATAAAAAAGATAAAAAATGGAGTATATCAACTAAATATCTAGCCCAAAAAGATGAGATATTAAAATTTTAAATCCAATCCCAATAAGAATAACTCCACCTAAAATCAAAGCCTTACTCTCTAAGGCCTCACCAAGATATTTACCAAGATAAACAGCCCCAATACATATAATAAAACAAACTACCCCAACTGCGATTAGACTAAGCAAAATACTACTACCTTCAAAGCTAAGTGCTACACCAACAGCCAAGGCATCAATACTAGTAGCTACTGCCCCGATGATTAATAATTTTAAACTCAAATCTATACTACACTCTAAATTTCCGCTATCTCTAGACTCTTTAATCATCTTTAATCCCAAAAATACCAAAATACAAAATGCTATATAGTGATCGATAAATTCTACATATCTGATAAACTCAAGCCCCAAAATATAGCCAATAAACAGCATAAAAGCCTGAAAAAATCCATAAATAAAAGCAATTTTGATAATCTTAAGTAATTTTAAATTTCCACACTTAGCACCATTTGCGATGCTAAGCGCCGCACTATCCATAGAGAGTGCAATCGCTAAAAATAGAAGTTCCATTATAACCCAGCGTTTGCTATAGCATTTGCTTGATAATCAGCTATTAATGGATCGATAATCTCATCAAAGAGCCCACCAGCCATAATCACATCAAGCCTATAAAGTGTCAAATTTATCCTGTGGTCACTAATTCTATTTTGCGGATAGTTATAAGTGCGGATTCTACCGCTTCTATCCCCAGTCCCAACTTGGTCTTTACGCTCTTGGCTTTGAGCTGCTAGACGCTCCTTTTCTTGCATCTCATAAAGTCTAGCTTTTAAAACCTTCATCGCAGCCTCTTTATTTTTATGCTGACTTTTGCCATCTTGATTTACCACTACTAATCCAGTTGGTTTATGCGTGATTCTAACAGCCGAATCTGTGGTATTGACACTTTGACCACCATGTCCGCTACTACGCATTACATCTATTTTAAGGTCGTTTTCATTGATAATAATCTGGCTATCTTGAACTTCAGGCATAACCGCTACGGTAATAGCAGATGTATGAACTCTACCTTGGCTTTCAGTCTCTGGGACCCTTTGAACTCTATGTGTGCCACCTTCGAATTTTAATCTTGAGTAGGCACCATCGCCCTTTATAAGCAAAATAATCTCTTTAAACCCACCAACACTTCCTTGGCTAGAGCTTACAATCTCAAATTTATACCCTCTTTGCTCGGTATAACGCATATAAGCATTTGCCAAATCCCCCACGAACAAGGCCGCCTCATCGCCGCCAGTCCCAGCTCTAAGCTCTAAAAATATATTTTTATCATCATTTGGGTCTTTTGGAATGAGTAAAATCCTAATCTCATTTTCTAACTTCTCAAGAGATGATTCAAGCGTCTTAAGCTCATCTTTAGCAAGCTCCCCTAGCTCACTATCGCCTAAAAGTTCGCGATTTTCCTCAATGCTTGATAATATACTTAGATATCTATCACTAGCTTCTTTGATTGGTTCTAAATTTCTTTGTTCTTTGGAGAGTTCAGTCATGCGATTAATATCGTTGATAACTGCTGGATCGCTTAGTAAATTCTCTATTTCACTAAAGCGATCTATGAATGGACGGAGTTTTTGCGCAAGCATAAACTAGCTTATGCAGCTAATGTATTTACTAATTTTGCTAAGCGGCTAACTTTTCTAGAAGCTGTCTCTTTTTTAAGAAAGCCTTTACTTACAAAACTATGAAAGCTCTTATTTACATCTTTTAATGCTACCAAAGCCGCTTCTTTATCATTATTAGCGACTGCTACTCTTACCGCTTTTGTCAAATTTTTTAATCTTGTGCGGTAAAATCTATTTCTTTCTGTTCTTTTTATGGTTTGTCTTGCTCTTTTTTCAGCAGATTTATGATTTGCCATAACATACCTTTTTCATAATTTTAGCTCGGAATTATACCAAAATGATTATTAATCAAAACTGAATTTAAGTATCCTTTAATCTAATTAAATTTGCCTTCATTCTCATCAGTTTAATATTTTTAGATAAAATTGCGATTAAATTTATCTAATGAGGGAAAAATGAAGCTATTTGGAACTGATGGAGTAAGAGGTCTAGCTGGGAAAAAGCTAGATGCGATGACGGCTATGCGTCTAGCGATGGCAGCTGGAATATACTTTAGAGAGCACTCTAAGACCAATAAAATTTTAGTCGGCAAAGATACAAGAAAAAGTGGCTATATGATAGAAACCGCTATTGTAGCGGGACTTACGGCTGTTGGGTATGATGTAGTCCAGATTGGTCCAATGCCAACTCCAGCTATTGCTTTTTTAACCGAAGATATGCGATGCGATGCTGGTATAATGATAAGTGCGAGCCATAATCCATTTTATGATAATGGGATTAAATTTTTTGATGGTAGTGGAAATAAGCTATCTGAAACAGATGAAAAAGATATTGAAGATATATATTTTGATTCAAATTTAATAGAAAATAATCAAAAAACCGCTCTAAATATCGGTAGCGCTAAAAGAATTGATGATGTTATAGGTCGCTATATCGTTCATATTAAAAATTCATTTCCAAAAGAGCTAACATTAAAAGGATTAAGAGTGGTTTTAGATGTGGCAAATGGCGCTGCATACAAGGTCGCTCCAACGGTATTTAGCGAATTAGGCGCTGAAATAATCGTGCTAAATGACAAGCCAAACGGATCTAATATCAATGAAAATTGCGGTGCTTTACATCCTGAAATTTTGGCAATGGAGGTTAGGAGATTAAGGGCTGATATTGGGTTTGCATTTGATGGAGATGCTGATAGACTCGTAGTTGTCGATGAAAGGGGAGCTGTGGTTGATGGAGATGCGCTTCTTGGTATGCTTGCAAGCTATTTAGATGAAAATAATATGCTAAGCAAAAAAGCGATTGTATCAACTGTGATGAGTAATGCGGCTTTAGATGACTTTTTAAATAAGCGAAAAATCGCCATAAAACGCTCAAATGTCGGGGATAAATATGTGCTAAATATGATGAAAGAGCATGGGATAAACTTTGGTGGCGAACAAAGCGGCCATATAATTTTTAGCGATTTTTCTAAAACTGGAGATGGCTTGGTTTCAGCTTTGCAAGTTAGTGCTTCTTTATTAAAAAGCGGCAAAAAAGCTAGTGAAATTTTTGATAAAATCAAGCCATACCCACAAAAACTACTAAATTTAAAAATCTCTCAAAAACGCCCACTTGATGAGATAGAAGGGATAAAAGAGCTAGAAAAAGAGTTAGAAAAGCTCCATATTCGCTCACTATTTCGCTACTCTGGGACAGAAAATTTAATTAGATTACTTCTTGAAGGCAAAGATGAGTATCTAGTTAGTAAAAAGATGGAAGAGGTGGAAAAATTCTTTATAAAAGCTTTAAATGAATAGGGTAATTTTACGATTTTTAGGCTCTTTTGCTATAGTTTTTGCTATAGATCAGCTTATAAAGTGGGTATTTTTACACGGATTTAGATATTATGGTAGCTTCATTGATCTGGTGCTTGTCTATAATAAAGGCGTGGCATTTTCTATGTTTGCGTTTTTAGGAGCGAATTTAAAATATATCCAACTAGGATTAATCGCTCTTTTGCTTGGTTATCTACTAGGGCAAAAAGAGCTTTTAAGATCGCATACTACGGCTTTTGGCTTGATTTTAGGCGGTGGGTGTTCTAATATTTTAGATAGATTTATCCACTCTGGGGTGGTTGATTATATATTTTGGCATAAGTGGTTTGAGTTTGCTGTGTTTAATTTTGCTGATGTGATGATAAATTTAGGCGTAGCAATAATATTAATCCAATCACTAATCCTAAGGAAAAAAGGATAAATGGGTCGTAATGTCTATATAGCATATTTATTGTGGTTTTTCTATCTACTTTTAGCGGGCATAGATTTTATTGCGGTAGAATTACAAGTGGCTTTTTACAACTTGGGCTATTTTGGTTTGGTAGTGCTACGGCGGTATTTTTGATAGGGTATGTATTTTTAGCTATTTGGCTAGTGTGGTGGCTTATTGATCTATTTTTGATACATAGCTGGGTAGCTAGGATAAATGAGATAATATCCTTAGAGCATAGCATTAGCGATAGCAAAAAATTAGAAAATATAGAAAAATTATATGAATTATATAAAAATGGAGCCATAAGCTATGAGGAGTATATAAATAGAAAGGATATGATTTTAAAAAATATTTAAATTTATTTATAAATCATATGCTAGACTTTCAAAAAATTTAAGGAGAAAATATGGAATTCCAAACATATTTATGGATCAAATGGTTGCACTATGCTGCTTTTATATCGTGGATGGCTATGCTTTTTTATCTGCCTAGGCTATTTGTCTATCACGCTGAAAATATCGCAAATAACGGCTTTTGCGATGTAGTGAAAATTCAAGAATCAAAGCTATTTCATGGAATTGGCTGGATAGCGATGATTATTGCCATTGTTACTGGATTATCCATTTTAGTCCATGCAAAACCAGAACTAATGAAGCAAGGCTATTTTCATATAAAATTACTCTGTGTTGTATTACTGGTGATTTATCACTTTAGCCTTGGATATTTTTTAAAGCAATTTAAAGAAAATAGATGCAAAAAAAGTGGAAAATTCTTTAGATTATATAATGAAATCCCGACAATTATAATGTTTGTTATCCTATATGCTATGCTCGTTAAGGCTAATTTAGGATAAAATTTCACTTCAAGCCCAAAATTTATACAAATTTAAGGCTTGAATTTGTATAATCACAATCTTTTTAGCTCAAAAGGTTCTATAGCTCAGTTGGTAGAGCATCACCTTGACATGGTGGGGGTCACAGGTTCAAGTCCTGTTAGAGCCACCATATTTTAGTTGTGCCTCGGTAGCTCAGCTGGTTAGAGCGCTGGTCTCATAAGCCGGAGGTCGGGAGTTCAAGTCTCCCCCTAGGCACCAATTGCCCTTTTCAACACTTTTCTCTTAAGCTTTCAAAACTATGAAAAAGCCCTTAAAAACGCAATCTAGCATTAATTTAAGCTTTCATTTGATATCATTTCAGTTATTTTCACGCTAAAGGATACCCAAGCAAAGTTTAAGAAATTTAATAAATATCTATAATTAATAAAATCGCTATAGCTTCTCTTTTCTAAACAATACTAGATAAAATCAACAATAAAACCAAATTTAACCAAATATTTCATTTAAAATTGTAAAATACAAGATAAATTTACTTCTTAAGGATAAATATGTTAAATCTTCTTATTAAGTCGCTTTTTGCTTTGGCTGTGCTTATCGTTTTTGTCGCTGGTGTAGTATTTGATGCTAAATTTCTATCTCAAGACCAATTTAGTGATAAAGAGCTTAAATTTAGTCGCACTATTGATGAGAGTGTGGAGTTTATCCCAGATAGATTTAGTGCTAATATAAATATTGAATCTACCAACTCCTTACGCACCAAAGCCCAAATCTCTACTGATGAATTAGAGATAATAACCGCCACCTTAGATAAGGCATTAAATTTAGCTAGAAATTCTCAAATTTGTAAAGCTTCTACCTACTCAATCGAGCCAAACTATAGCTATAATGATGGAGCTAGGATTATTAGCGGTCAGCTTGTGAATTTTAATATTAAATGTGAATTTGCTAAAAACGATATAAATAAATATGAAGGGCTAATCAAAGCCTTAAATGAAGTTGTAAAAAGTAGTGAATTTATAGCTATAAATCTACCAGCCATAGCCCAATCTTCATCGCCTACTACAATATCGCAAAACAATGAGATACTTCATAATAAAATCCTAAATAACGCCATAGCAAAAGCACAATATTACTCAAAAGAGTTAAATAGAAATTGTCTATTAAATAGCCTTGATTTTAGTAGCGTTATCCACCCAGTAGCATACACAAACCTAAAATCAACCCCGATAGAATCAAAACAAAACCAAACTCTATCAGCCATAGCCACATATAGTTGTAAATAGCAAAGCCCCATTAATCGGGGCAAATTTCAGCTATGAGAGTGCCTTTTTAGCCGCATCACTCATACGCTTTCCATCACACGCTGAGCCGATGGCCTCCTTAGCTAACTTCATCAAAGCACCCAAATCCTTAATCCCACTTAAGCCATTTTGACTTACTAACTGCTCCATTTTACTTTTCAACTCATCATCGCTAAGTTGCTTTGGCAAGTATCTAGAGATAATGCTAATCTCATCAAGCTCCTTTTGAGCTAAGTCATCTCTACCGCCGTTTTTATACTGCGTGGCTGATTCATTTCGGCGTTTAATTTCGCTTTGTAAAATTACAAACACTCTATCATCATCTAGCTGCACTCTCTCATCAACCTCAATTTGCTTAAATACCGAGCTTATCATACGCAAAGTATCTCTTTCAAAGCTATTACCAGCCTTCATGGCTGATTTTATATCATTTAAAATTTGCTCTTTTACGCTCATTTTATCCCCTTTAAATTTAATTGATTAGCGATAAATAACCCCTCACGCAATCCATCATCGATCGCAACGCAAGTGCTATTTCCTACAAATTCTAGCAAAATTTCGCACCCTTTGACTATCAAATCTGCCCTATTTTTGCCTACTAATTCATCTTTATTAAAAGCAGTTTTTAATAAATTTATCGTGTTGATAAAATCACTCCTATCAAGCCTTGTTCCATTTACTAAATTCGCATTATAATTATAATAGTTTAATCCGCATTTAAGACAAGCCACAGTAGTTGGCACACCTGAAGTTAGGATAATACTGTTAAATTTAAATTTATCCATAAAGCTCTTAGCCTGACTTATAGTGCCGCTTTTATCACTCTCAATAGCTGTAATAATACCAAAATCAAAGCTCTTGCTATCATCGCCAAAGCTAATCTCCGTGCTAGCCCCACCAAGGTCTATTAACACAGAATTATCTATCTTAAGACCTAAAATTTTAGCCCTATTGCTTACTCCAAGCCTAGTTAAAAAAGCCTCATACTCGCCACTAATTATCTTAAATTTAATCCCAAAATCATCATAAATCCTAGCAAAAAACTCATCTGAATTAGCCGCTTTTCTAAAAGCCTCAGTCGCCACTGCGGTGCTAGAGTTAAATTTCGCTTCACTCACAAGCTCACTAATAGCCGCCCTAATCCTACTCATAGCATCATCAGCTAGACCCTTATGATTAAGCCCTCTAGCTGAGCCAACTATCCGCTCAAAGCTATATTCGCACTCAAAGTTGCCACTATCTAATAAACGCATTTTACAAGCTCTAATTGTATTGCTTCCTAGGTCAATTGCGATCACTTAAATGCTCCTTTATAGCTGCGATCTTACGCCTTTTAAGCTCATCGCCATAGGCCTTTCCACTTAGATTTATAGATGAAATGTCTATTTGTGGGGCAAATTTAATATCATAAAATCCTAGCTTTTTTGCCATCTTAATCCTAGCTTTGCTATCAAGCCCAAGCCAGTTTGATAGTGGCATATCAAGGGCAATTTTCATCATATTAAATTTACTAATTTTGTTATAAAATGGCTGTTTGTAGGCTATGGAGTATGAGTTTGGCAAAGCAAGTTTAGCTAGTAGCTCCTTGCCATTAATATTATAATAATTAATAAGATGGTATAAAAATGATGCTTGATTTATGCTAATTTTATTAGAGATAAATTTTAAAAATCCATCATCAAATTTAACCCCAAAAAGCCTAATATCAAGCCCAAGATCCCTTAGTAAATGAATGCCACGCATTTGAAATTTCGCCATAAAAAACTTCTCTAGCTCCATATAAACTCTATTTAAGCTTAAATCACTTATATCAATGTCTCGCATAATCTCCATGCTTTTTGGCTCACAAATTAGATTAAATCTAGATACAAACTGCACCCCACGCAAAACCCTAAGGCTATCATCGCTGAAATTTGCTGGATTTGTGATCTTAAGCCTCTTTGCCATTAAATCACCTACACCACCCCAAAAATCCAAAATCTCACCACTAAAAATATTTACCATAATCGAATTTATAGTAAAATCCCTACGAGAGCTAGCCATCTTTTCATCATTACAATACTCTACGCTAAAGCCCTTATGACCAAATCCGCTTTTAGACTCCTTTCTTGGCAGACTTAAATCAAAATTTCCAAGCTTATAAACAAAATAGCTCTTACCAACGCCACTAGCACCGCAAGATTGCATAAGAGAATCAAATTTATCCGGACTAATATCATAAATCTCAATATCATAATCTTTTGAGCTACTCCCAAGAAGTAGATCACGCACCGATCCGCCGACTAAATATGCTCGTTTTGTATATTTTGAAAGTAAATTTTTAAGCTCTTTAAAATCGCTATTTTGAGATATTTGATAGCCTATTTTCAATGCTCGCAAGTGCAAATTCCAAAAATTTAATTGTCATATCAAGCCTAAATTCAAGATTACTCTCATCTGCACTATTTAGCCCTTCAAATAATATACCAATTCTCTCTTTTAATCCTTGTAAATATAGCATCTCGCTTGATCCGAGATCTTTTGGGGTTTGCATACTATCTATAGAGGCCACCTTAGCAGCTAATGCCTCTTTTATTTGAGAGCTATTTTGGGTAGTTGGCTCTTTGGAAATTGTGATATTTTCGGATTGAAATTTAGGTTGATTGCTTAGCTCTTTAGCAGTGTTAATCCCGCTTTTTATAGGCTCTTTTTTACTAAAATCACTATACCCATTCGCCTCTTCTACGATAAATCCATTTTTTGCCACAGCATCGCTCGTGCCTTGTAGCTGAGCATTTACCTCATCAATAGTAAATTTCGCAATATCTTCTAATCTCATATCTTTATCAACCACCTTTTAAATTCTCTAATCCCAGCCGCGTCGCCCTCTTTTAAATTTAGATAAAACTCTAGCATTTGCTCATTTGACTCGCCATTTTTACGCTTTAAGCCACTTAATCTTCTGATTGCTGAACGAGCCTCTTCATTGCTTGGATCGTGCTTTAAAATATTTTTATAAACCTCTAAAGCCTCATCTCTTAGACCTTGATTTTCATATATCAAGGCCTCTGTAATCGTCCCTCTCATTGCTTTTTAATATAATCACTAATTATAGAGCCAATCTCGCTTGTAGTGCAGATCTCTACAGCATCAAATTTGGCTATATCTTTTGTCCTATATCCATCTTTTAGCACCGATTTTATAGCATTTTCTATACAATTTGCCGCCTCATTCTCGCCTAGAGCATATCTTAGCATCATTGCTGCTGAGAGAATCATCGCAATTGGGTTAGCTATCCCTTGCCCTGCTATATCTGGGGCACTTCCATGAATTGGCTCATATATACCCACGCTTCCACCTATTGACGCACTTGGTAAAAGCCCTATAGAGCCACACGCCATACTAGCTTCATCACTCAATATATCGCCAAATAAATTCTCAGTCAAAACCACATCAAATCCAGTTGGGTATCTCACAAGCTGCATAGCTGCATTATCCACATACATATACTCTAGGCTCACTTCAGGATAATCTTTTGCCACTTTAGCGGTAACTTCACGCCATAGCTGACTAGTCTCAAGCACATTGGCTTTATCTACCATACACACTTTTTTACGCCTTTTCATAGCAGCGTCAAAGGCGATTTTAGCAATTCTTTCTATCTCCTGTGCTGTGTAAGCCATGGTATTATAGGCTCTATCTTCTAGTTTCTGTCTTGGCTGACCAAAGTATAGCCCACCAGTAAGCTCTCTAACGACTAAAATATCAACGCCTTTTATGACTTCAGGCTTTAGGGTTGAGGCATTGATAAGCTCATCATATATCATCGCTGGACGCAAATTCGCATAAGCACCAAGAGATTTTCTAAGCTTTAAAAGCCCACTTTCAGGGCGAAGATGTCTTGGCAAATTATCCCATTTTTCTCCACCAATAGCCCCAAAAAGCACCGCATCGCTTCTCATAGCACCTTGTAAGGTCTCTTCAGGCAAAGGCTCACCAAATACATCAATAGCAGCTCCACCCATCAAAAAATACTCATAATTTAATGTAAAATTAAACTTAGCACTAACGCTATCAAGAACTTTTATAGCCTCTTCTGCGATCTCTGGGCCTATACCATCGCCTTTTATCACACAAATATTATAACTTTTCATAAATTATCCTTATATAGTGCTTTTAGCATAATTAATCAAGCCACCAGCTTTTACAAGCTCTTGCATAAATTCAGGGATTGGCTCAAATTTATATTCGCAATTTTGGGTTAAATTTTTAATTATCCCACCGCTATAATCAATCTTTAAATCATCGCCTTCATTTATACTATCAGTTTGAGGGTACTCAAGTATCAAAAGACCGGTATTAAAGCTATTTCTATAAAAAATTCTAGCAAATGATTTTGCTATAACGACGCTTATCCCAGCGGCCTTAATCGCTATTGGAGCGTGCTCCCTACTACTACCACAACCAAAATTTTCCCCAGCTACAATACAATCACCCGCTCCTACTTTAGAGCTAAAATCCTTATCAGCATCTTCCATCACATGCTTAGCTAAAATTTCTGGATCGCTTGTGTTTAAATATCTAGCAGCTATTATCACATCAGTGTCTATATTATCACCGAATTTCCATACTTTTGACATATTTTTCCTTGATAAAATTTTGCGTGGTATTATACCAAATTTAATCTTAATCCCTAGTTTTTATACGCTCTTGATTGAAGTTTTCTTCCATTCGCTGTATCTCAGCACTACCACTTCTATAAATATCGCTATCTACTTTTAGCTCTTTTTGGCTAATTTTATTATCATAATTTACATTGCTAAGAATATGCTTAAATACATTAATCCTAGCCTTTTTCTTATCATTGCTAGTTACTACCGACCATGGTGCGTATGGGGTGTTTGAGGCTAAAAGCATTGAGTATTTTGCTAGTGTGTATTGATCCCATAACTCTTGGCTCTTCTCATCAACTGGAGATAGTTTAAACTGCTTTAATGGATCATTTTTACGCTCTTTAAAGCGTCTTTTTTGCTCCTCTTTTGAGACTGAAAAATAGAATTTAAATAAGATAATACCAGAACTTACTAGCATCTCTTCAAATTTTGGCACCTGGCGTAAAAACTCTTTATGCTCCTCTTCACTACAAAAGCCCATCACAGGCTCAACTCCAGCCCTATTATACCAACTTCTATCAAATATTACTATCTCTCCAGCGCTTGGAAGATGACTATTATATCTTTGGAAATACCACTGAGTTCTTTCTACATCGCTTGGTTTTTCTAGTGCGACGACACGGCACCCTCTAGGATTTGTATGCTCTATTAATCTCTTAATTGTCCCGCCCTTGCCTGAAGCATCACGACCTTCAAAGATTATTAAGACTTTTAAGCCCTCTTTTTTCACATAGGTTTGAAATTTCAAAAACTCAATTTGAAGCTTTTTTAGCTCCTCTTCATATTTTAATTTTGATTTTTTAACCTTTATTGTTACATACTCCTCTTGATTTGCCATACTGCCTCCTATGGTGTAAAAATTTAAATATTTTATAATTATTTAATTAAAATTTTGCTTATTTTAAATATCTATTTTTAAAGTTACAAGTAAGTATAAAGTAGGGATATACCCTACTTTTGCGAGTAATTATGCTAAAACTTCTAAATTTCGCACTAATTAAAATAATAGCCCAGATTTTATCTCATTATATTTTTGATTGCCACAAAGCTCCTTTACTAGCTCTAGAGCAAATTCCATCGCTGTAGCTGGACCACGAGAAGTGATGATATTGCCATTTATCACTACATTTTTATCTGGATTATATCCAGCGTGATTTATAGTAGCTTCAAATCCTGGATAGCAAGTATATTCATCACCTAAAACTCCAGCCGTGCTAAATGCCCATGGAGCTGCACAAATAGCGGCTAATCTCTTGCCATTTGATTTGGCTTCTCTTAATTTTTGAGCTAATTTTTGGCTTTGGGCTAAATGCTTAGCACCTGGTAATCCACCAGGCAAAACTATCATATCTATATCTTTAAATTCAAACTCATCAAAAGCCACATTAGCCTTCAATGTAACGCCGTGAGCGCCGCTTACTTCTAGATTATTACTAAGTGCTACCATGCTTACTTCCGCGTCAGCACGACGCAATATATCTACCACGCTCAAAGCCTCAATCTCTTCAAAACCATCTGCCATAATTACAGCTACTTTTGCCATTTTGTCTCCTTTTAATTGATTGAATAATATATAATTTTTTGATTTGCAAGAGAGCAAATTTTATAATTAGCTCCATAAATTTGCTCTAGCAAAATCTCATTTATTATATCATTTTTTCCAAACGCTAACGATTTGCCATCTTTAATAGCAAAAACTTTGGTAGCAAACCAAAATATATGATTTGGCTCATGGCTACAAACTATGATAATTTTACCACTTTTAGATATGGTATTCATAACTTTCCAAATTAAAATTTGATTACTAAAATCAAGCGCACTAGTAGGCTCATCTAAGATCATCACTTCAGAGTTTTGAGCAATAGCCCTAGCTATCAATCCTAGCTGTTTTTGTCCGCCACTAAGCTCACTAAAATTTCTATCTTTAAGCTGTAAAATTCCCACCATATCCATAGCCGCATATACTGATTTTATATCAGCTTTACTAAATCCAAATACACCGCCAAAATGAGGCTTTTTACCCATTAATACCACTTCAAAAAGGGTGTAATTAAATGCTAGATTATGTGCTTGTGGGACATATGATATGAGCTTTGAAATTTGCGAAATACTTAAATTTTTAAATTTACTTCCAAATAAGCTATACTCATCATAACTAGCATTTAAAAATCCAAGCAAAGAGCGTATAAGCGTCGTTTTACCACTACCATTTGACCCCATCAAACCAAGCAAATCACCACGCTCAAGCTCAAATGATATCCCGCTTAAAATTTGATTTTTACCATAGCTAAAATTTAAATTTCCCACAACTATTTTATCCAAAGAGTTTTGCACTTCTAGCCTTTAAAATCCATAATAAAAATGGTGCTCCAAGTAATGAAACTATGATACCAACAGGTATCTCGCCACTACTTAAAGTCCTAGCAAGGGTATCACAAATCAGTAAATATATCGCTCCCATTAGCCCAGCTACTGGTAGTATCGCTCTATTATCTGCACCAACAAGCATTCTAGCAGCGTGTGGCATCATCAACCCAATCCACGCTATAATCCCCACACTAGATACGCTAAGTGAGCTTATAAGAGTTGCTATGATGATGAATATAATCTTATAAATTTGCGGATTTATCCCAAGCGATCTAGCCTCTTCATCTCCAAGGCTAAGCAAATTTAACTTCCAAGCAAGGATAAAAGCTATAATAAAACAAGGTAGCCCAAATGACGCATTTACCGCTATATCATACCAACTAGCTTGATATAATCCACCCATCATCCAAAATGTAATCTCTCTTAATTGAGAATCCTCGCTTAAATACTTCATTATCCCAACAAGTGAGCTAAAAATAGAGCCTACTATAACCCCTGAAAGCACCAAAGCAACGCTATTTGTAACGCCTTTTTGAAATGCTAAAATATAGGCTAAAAATACAGCCAAAAGCCCAAAGGCAAAAGCACTAATTTGAAGCGAAATAAAGATAGCTGGAAGTAAAATTGCCAAACTAGCACCAAAGCTAGCTCCCGCACTAGCTCCTAAGATAAATGGCTCAACTAGTGGATTTCTAAATATGCTTTGATATATCACTCCAGCACTAGCAAGAGAAATTCCAACTAAAATCGCTATTAAAATTCTAGGAAATCTAAGATTCCAAATGACGATTTGAGTAGTTGGATCTATGTTACCAATGCCAAAAATATTGTATAAAATTACGCTAATTACATCACTTATTTTAAGATCTAGATTGCCACTAATTAGAGCAAAGAAGGCTGAAAATATGAGTAAAATAAAGAGAAAAAAGCAACTCCATACAACTCTCAAAACTTCTGTGTCCAATCTAATAATTGAGTTTTTCTAAGCATTTTAGCCTTCTCATCATCTATATTATATAGCTTTTTATAAAACTCAATTGCAAACTCTGCTATATTAATATCTTTAAATTCTTGCTGATGAGCCGCCTTAGCAATAATCAAAAGCTCCAAAGGATACTCTAATCTCCTTGAGCAATTCATAGGCGTCCAAGGAAGAGAATATACTCTTTTTTCTTTTAACGCTCTTAGCTGGGATAAATTGGCGTAGTTTGGACTTTCATAAATTTCAAATGCTGGATGGTAGCCATTATATGTAGGGAGTAAAATCACATCTGGATCAAGCCCATATATCTGCTCAGCACTAATCATTATCCTAGATCCCTTGCCGTTTGGGAGTGCATTTTTAGCTCTTATTAAACTTTCTAAAATTAATGATTCTGGCGTATCAATCCCATATGTGATCCCACTAGCTCCATTTTTCTTCATAGCTAGGCTTAAACCTAGATACAATACTCTTGGCTCGTAGCTGACATTTGCTACTTTGGCTTTTATCAAATTCTCTATACTAGCTAAATAATCATATAACCCTAAAGCCTCATCAGCCTTGCCAAATATCTTGCCAATTATAGCCATCTCATCTCTCATAGTAGATAAATCCTTGGTATATGTAGGAGAGTATAGGACAATTAAAGGTATATTAGTAGCCTCTAGCGTTGATATAGTTTTATCTAAAGCCATTTTATCAGCCCCACCAATAGTACAATCCCCAACACGCAAAATTATAAGCTCTGGAGATGAGTTGATAAGGGTTTCATAATTGATAATATTTCCTTGCGGAGAGTTAAAACAAGGCAAATCATCAAGCCAAGGGTGTAAAGCTCTCATAGTATTTAATCCAGCAAATTCAAGCTCTTTATCTCTGCCTTGTATTTTATATTTATAATCCCTTTTTAGCGACCAAGATGCGATGGAGCTTACCTTATCTATCTTGCCAAGATGGGTAAGCACCCCTTCTACAAATCCATCGCTAATGGTTGCGATTTTCTCTAAATTATCTGGAATTTCCACGCTTTTGCCACGCATATCAACAACGCTTAATGCCATAGCATTTATAGCTAAAATGATAGATAAAATGGCAAATTTCATAAATTTCCTTTTATTAAAATCTCTTGCCAATCGTGGCTGATAAATTTAAATTATCGCTAGTAGAAGCAAACTCACCACCTACTGCAAATTTGAAAAAATAGCCACTATTTGCCGCATACTCTGCCCCTAAGCCGATATTTAATCTATTTTTATCTAGGTGGTATCTTTGGGTAAATTTCTCACCTCTAAAGTCGTTAAATTCAGCCTTAGCATCCATATTATATCCTTGTAGCATTCTTTCATATAGAGCATAACCTATATATCTTAGATTATCGCTAATCTGATATGAGCCATTTAGCCCAGCTGCTGCTATGATGGTATCGTGGCTTATACTATCATATCTTTTAGCAAATATCTCTCCACTTTCATTAAAGCTATCTTGATAGATATAGCCATAGCTTAAATATGCAAGAGGCGATATAGTAAGGTTAGCTACACTATAATCCTTAGCTACTCCAAGCTCTAAATTTGAGTTATAGCTTTTATATTTACCTTTTATAGTGCCACTTAGCTCTCTTTCATTCTCATTAAAGGCTACTAAAACTGACCCACCGCTTAATAGCTTAAATGAGCCAAGGTCATATGTATAATTTAACGCTAAGCTTAAAGTATCGCTTTTGGATTTTGCACCAATATCAAAATCCAAGCTAGATTTACTAGCTCCAATCCCATAAGATATAGTCCCATCATCTATTTTATGGGCTAAATTTAAGCTAACTCCGCTTTGATAGCCATCAAATCCATTACCATTATATCTTTTATAAGTTGGATTTATATACCAATAATTTTTTGGTTTTAAACTATCAAATCCCAAATCTATAGCATAATCACTAGCCACAGACGCGACAAAAATTCCATTATCATACGGATTTGAATTATAAGAAAATAGAGTTGAGCTTACTGGATTTATGCTAAAGAGCATATTGTTTTGATAAAAGCTAGTGTGATTTTGCGTAGTAATTGATGTCAAATCAAATACAGAATTACCCTCTATACGACTCATAGTCTCTTGATAGGTATTAGAATCACTGCTATCAAGGGTATTGAAAAATTGATTATATTTCTCACTTAAATTCACATCACTTCTGATATTTCTCATAGTCTGACTAAGCGTAGTAGAGTTGCTATTATAGGCATTAGGCTTGATTACAGGAGTTACTACTATTGTTCCACTATTTTGGCTATTGCTA